>NZ_FRCS01000014.1 GCF_900143005.1 Cryptosporangium aurantiacum | reverse complement strand
CGGAAGATCCGCTCAAGCCCCAACCACGCGACCCGACTGGTCAACGCCGTCCAGACCCTCATCCTCGCCGGCTGAACCCAACTGAAAAGGGCTCAGTGTCTGATCGCCGAGTAGCACCCGTATCGACCGATGACGACGAATATCTGCCGCGCGCAGTGCGGGCAGTCCAGCCCGTAGTGCTCGTCGGAATAGTCCATGCCGACGGTGGCCCATAGCGTGTGTCCGGCAAAGGCGAGGGCGGCCTGAAGCCGCTGTACGAAAGCGATACCGGTGCGGTCGGCCAGCGACTCGGCCGCCAGACGGTGCAGGGTGGCATAGGCGTCACGCGCCGAGCGGACGAGGTCGTCGGCGTCACGGTAGAAGACCAACGATCGGGCGATGTCCGCGGCGAGGTCAAGCGCTTCCTCGCGGTCGTCGCCACGGCTCTGCTCGGCGATCGCGGCGATGCGTGGTATCGCCGCGAAGCTGACGCGGCACCAGGTCTCGCACTCGATGACACCCAGTCCGTGGCGGAGCTCCTGCCACAGCTCTGCGGTCGGCTGCCGCTCGATGCGGTCGAGAAGATCGGGAATCCAGGTCGCAGGCGCCCCTTCGGCGTCCTGGAGTTCGCACCAATCGATCATGCGGCTATTGAACAACGGGCATGCGGGCCGCCGCGACGTCCGCTCTGGCCGCTGAGTGGAAGGTGTGCTCCTCGCCAGGGTTCCGGGGAGCGGCGCTGCGGTGCCGGCGCCCGCCTTCGCGTTCCCGGATCGCCGATCGCCTCGCCGACCCGTGTGCCTGGACCGATCGCCTCACGCGTCGCTCGGACCTGGTTCCCATCCGCGTTGCTGCGCCCAGGCATCTGCACGTCGAATGATCTCCCAGCTGAACGGCGCCTTGGCGTCGGTGTAGGCCTGCCCGTCATGGCGATGCTGGGCAGCGAGTTCGCGTTTGACTGCCATGTAGTCACGGGCTGTCTGCCCATCGACCCGTAGGAAGTCACGGAACAACAGAGCGAATTGCTCGGAGAAGCTTCCCGCCCGGCGGACGTGGATGTGGGTCCGCGGCGTACCTGGCGCTTCTCGGAAATACCGCTTGGTACGCTCCGGATTCTCGGAGCGGTAGACCAGGCCCAGCGCGACCAGCCGATCACGGAAGGGCGCCACCGGCTCCAGGCTTTCCACGGATACCTGTACATCGACGATCGGTTTGGCGGCCAATCCCGCTACCGACGTGGATCCGATGTGATCGATACGCAACGCCACGACACCGAGCGCCTCGCGCAGGCCTACTGCGATCTCCACGAAGCGCGCCGGCCAGGCCGGGTCGTAGTCAATGACCTCGATCACCCGCCGACGACGTGGATCGGCATCCGCAGCCATGAGCGCATCCTATGCTCGCTGGCGCGGGCTTTTGCCCGCACTCCCTGCCGCGAGTCGTTGCAATGGACGGGGTCCGATTGGCCGTGGGTGAGATCGGCTCGGCGCCGCGCGGGCGGTGGCCCAATCTAGGGACAGAGCTGGCTCGCGGTCTCCGGGAGATCTACCGGATCGACGACGGCCGGTCGGGGTCCGGCTGGCGTGTCTGATCGCCGCGGGTTGCTCGGAACGCGAGCACAACCAGAACGATCGCGAAGCCGGCGATCAGCACAGCACCGACCTGGTCGAGCGTCGACCGCGGCCCGGTCTCCGGTTCCATGGTCAGACCCAACCAGGCGTAGGTGAAGACGCCCCCGGCCACTAGGGCCAGCCGGTGTCGGAAGCCGAAGTCGCGACTCCTGGACCACCGCGTCACGACCACAACGAAAGCGACGACGAGCGCGCCGGCCGCCGCGACTTCGGTCCACCCCGGCAGTGCCTCGGTGAGCATGAACAGGCTCGACGCGGCGAACGCGACCAGCCCGGCGAACCAGAGCCGCGGCGCCGCCCGGTCCGATCGCACCCTCTGTCGCGGAATCAGGAACGCCGCCGCCACCAAAACGATCACCACGACCGACGTCCCGATCAGCTGTCCGGCCGAGGCGACGAACCCGGTCTCGTCATACACCGCCCATCCTAGGTAGACCGAGCCGGCGACGAAGATGACCACGGTCACCGCCGTACCGACCGGGCCCAGCCACGGCCGCGTCGCCTTGCCCGGTACCAGCGCCTCCATGAGCGTGATCGGGATGTAGGTGCTCCAGATCGTGTGCATCGCGACGACGACGAGCGTGAGCCAGGCGTCGATGCCCAGCGCCGTGAGAATTGTGTCGCTTTCCTGCGCCTGCCCGGCAAAGTAGTCGTGGTTGAACAGCATCTGATCGACGAGACCCTCCTCGATCAGCGCGTAGGCAACACCCAGAAGCAGCATCGTGGCCGAGCCGCGCCCGAACCGGCGGGCGGTCTCCCGGATCAACAGACTGCCCGCGCCATAGAGCAGGGCGAGGAGCGGCAGCAGTGGCAGGGCCGAGAAGGCCATGTTGCCGAGGAGGTACTCGCCGAACAGCGGCGAGAGCAGGAAGAGCGCAACCGCCGGCCATCGGCCTCGGGAGCGAGTGGCGGCCGGGCGCTCGACTGTGTTGGTCATGGTGCGACGTTCGGGTCTGCCACTACCGCGCGGCTACGGCCTTTGGTCGACGCCGCCGTGACCAAGGACGCGCCAGGGACCGCCCATCCGCGTGTCGAAGCACAACAAGAGGGCGTCGCCGAGCAGGGTGAGGCGTCCTCGCCGCCTCGGCGAGGAATGCCCTGCACACCGAGGCCGTCCTCGAAGGGGAGCCGTCCGGCCGGTCGGACGGCTTCTCGGCGCGGATCGGGTGGGGCGCCGAGAGTTGTCGTTAGGCTGTCGCGGCGTGAAGCTGATCGAGGAAAGAACCGTCGTGCCCGGCTCGGGCTGCGAGATCAACGCGGCTGTCCTCCGGCCCATCGGGGAGGGCCCCTGGCCAGGGGTACTGCTTTACACGGACATCTTCCAGCTGACCGAGTCGACGTTGCGCACCGCGCGTCGGCTGGCCGCGCAGGGATTCCTGGTGTGCGTTCCCGAGATCTACCCGCATGGGCCCCTCGCCGGCGTGGCGCTGGAGTTCGACGATGCCGGCAAGCAGGCCGGCCTGGCTGGCGCTGCGGCCATGACGACGGCGGAGTTCGACGCGGACCGCGCGGCCGTTCTGGACTACCTCGCGGGCCGCCCGGACGTTTCCACGCTCGCGGTGACCGGCTTCTGTCTCGGTGGGCACCTCGCGTTCCGGGCGGCCTTCGATCCCCGTGTCAGGGCAACCATCTGCTTCTACCCCACCGGCCTGCACGACGGCGCCCTGGGCTCCGACACCGCAGACAGCCTCGCCCGGGCCGCCGAGATCCAGGGCCGGCTGATGATCGTCTTCGGCTCGCGAGACCCGCACGTACCGGCGGATGCCCGCTTGACCACGATCACGGAGCTGTACTCGGCGGGACTGACCGACGTGGAACTGCACCTCTACCACGGCGGTGAACACGCCTTCATGCGCGACGTCGGCGCACGCCACGACGCCGAACTCACGGATCTGGCGCTGGCATCGGCCGTGTCGTTCATCCGAGGGCGCTGAGCGCGGCCCTGGATGAGAACAGGCTCGAGAATTTCGTGACGCACTTACCTGCATGATCGGCGGGTGTCCAACCCTTGGCTCTGGGCAGGTTGCCGGGAGACTCAGCCGACGAACCGGTCGGCGTGCTCGGCCGTCCACTGTTCGAACGTCCGCGGCGGGCGGCCGATGAGCCGCTCGACGGTGTCGACCACGGTCATCGCCTCGGCGTTAGGATCGGCGTACCACCCGACGACGTACTCGGCATCCGCTCGGGACACCCCCGTACCCAACAACCGCTCGACCGCTTGTTCGTGGGTGATGGGAACGAGGGTGATGTCCCGGCCGATGGCTCGGGACAGAATCTTCGTCCGTTGGGTGGGCGTCAACGATTCCGGCCCGGTGAGGTTGTAGGCCTGTCCCAGGTGACCGTCGTCGAGCAGCGCGACCGCTGCCACTGCCCCGATGTCGGCCTCGTGGACGAGTGCGCTGGGCAAGTCGTACGGCTCGCGGACGACTCCTTCGGCGCGAATGGATTCCACCCAGGTCAAGGTGTTCGACATGAACTCCTGCGGCTCCAGCCGGGTCCATTCCACGCCGGACTCGGCCACCGCCTGCTCGACCGGCCCGACGGAGCCACCCCACAGCACGGTGATGCGTCGGACGCCCCGATCAACCGCGCGCCGTACCAGCTCGGGTCCGACCTCCGCGAGCCCCGCCGTCACCGTGATGTGCAACCGGTCGACCCCTTCCAGGGCGGCGTCTAACGTCTGCGGTGCCGTGTGCGTGCCGTGGACCAGGTCCACCCCGTCCGCCAACTTTTCGCGGCCGCCGCCGGATCGCGGGTCAGTGCCCGAACCTGCTCCCCTCGACCGATCAGCTCCGCCACGATGTGCTTGCCGGTGTTGCCAGTCGCGCCGGTGACCAGCGTCGTCATGATCGACTCCTCTCGACGTCGCCGACGGTATGACTTCAACTCGGCTTTAGGTCAAGCGCGCGCTTCGCTCCCGGACCGACGGCAGGAGTAGTACTCCCGGCGAGCAGGCGGGTTCAGCGTGAGAGGGCGGTTCGCCATTCTCTGCCCGGTCCGTGGTGGCCGGTGGTGTGAGGTCGCTCGGGCTGATGGTCTGAATCAGGCGGTGGGCGTCACCGACTGGTTCGCGCCGAGTTGGACGGTTCGTGGCGGACCGTGCGGCCTGTCAGCGACCTAACTGACGCGCAGTGGGCGTTGATCGGCCCGTTCCTCGACGCCTAGAAAGCGCGGCGTCCGTCGGTGGCCGGGCATCAGGGCCGATACGAGTTCCGCGCGATCGTCAACGCGACCCTGTACCAGAACCGGACCGGATGTCAGTGGCGGTATCTGCAGGTCTCGAGGGTTTCTACTGGAAACTCGGGTTCAGCTCACCGGCGAGAGGAGGCGCCTACGACCCTGTAGCCCATGCACGGGCGCGACGTTCAGGATTCGCCGCGGGGATTCCTTCGCGCGATGAAGACGAGGTAGACCACCAGACCCAGAGCCGAACCTAGCGAGATACCGAGAGCGACGTGGTCAAAAAAAACCCCCGACGAGGACGCCGAAGAGAGCGCCAAATGCGATCCAGATCCCGAGAAGTCCCCAGATCCCGAGACCTGCGGCGCCCGGGGGCGTGTTGTTGCTTGTCATCGCATTTCTCCCCGGATGTGGGCGGAAAGCTGACAATCTGGCGGCCCCCACCACGGCGGATGCGCAGCCAAAATCTCAAGATATCACCTGAAACCAAGGTTCCCTGGACGAGAGTCGCGAGCGGACTGTGGTGGGTGACCAGCACAGATCGAACGTGGCCAACAGTGTGCTCGACGAACACGGTGAAACAGGCTACAAACGGGCCTGGAGGGACATGTCGTTCCCGCATCGGGCGTTCGCCCTGCTGCAGGGCGAACGCCCGTAACTTCGCGCCGACTCAAGCGCCTCGCGAACTCGAGTGACGCCCGTCCCCGTCAGTGAGCGGGCATCGACACGCAGACCATTGTGGTGTCCTCGAGGGCCTCGACGACCCCGGGCGCCTGCTCCGGAACATGCACGAAGTCGCCTGCACCCACCGTTACGGCGTCGCTCCCGGCACCCACTCGTAGCGCTCCGCTGAGCACCACCCAGACCTCCGCGTAGGAGGCCGGCAGGTCGGCCCGCGCCCCCGCGTAGAGGAACGAGGTATAGGCGCTCATCGTCGTGTTTGCCTCTTTGCCGAAGGCCGGCGCGATGAGGATCCCGTCGCCGAAGCGGATGGCGTCGTCGCCGATCGCCGAACTGAACCTGCGGACCCGCGGTGGCGTGAGGTCCATGCGAAATCTCCCTCCCCGAGCAGTGGTCAGGCGTCGAGTTCGGTCGCGGCGACGGCATGCACAGGCGGTGCCTGGATCCCGGCTTCTCGTGCGATGGCCGGGATTTCTGGGTCCGCGAGGAACTTGTCGTAGTCCTTCGCGTCCCAGTCGAAAACAGACCACACCCGGTGTGTGTCGTCAGGATCGAAATAAACCCGGGCGCCCCGGCACCCGTGCTCCCGCCGTTTGTTCGCGCCGACGGTCTCGAAGACCTCGAGGAACCGAGCGGGATCGGAAACCTTGGCGATGGTGACGATCACTTCTGCTCCTAAATATCTCGGGCGACATCTCACCAATCGACAAGAACCGTAGAAGCTCAACCTTCGTTGAGGTCAACGCTGCGGCGAATCGGTTGACAAGGGCGAGACCATTCCGCCATGGCGCAGCCCATCGACCCCCGCCTGCCCCATGAGTCCCGTGTGGCCGATCCGCGGCAGCTCCGTCCGCGCCGCCGCTGGTACGGCATCGCGGGAGCCGTCGTCGTCCTGTTTATCGTTCTGGCCATCGGCGGGTCCCTGGTGAGCCTCTACGCGATGGGAAGAGCCGAGGTCGAGTTCTACTCGGTGCACGAGACCGCCGGTCAGGACGTCCGAGTACGAGTGAAGGCCTCCAACGACTACGGGATCTACGTCCCGAAGGGCGCCACCGGCTCCTGCACGGTCGACAGCGACGTGGTCTCCCCCTATCCGCCGGGAACGGGCACCGCCAAGTCGTATTCACATAGTGGCGAGAGCTGGCGGATGGCTGCTTCATTCCACGCCTTCGAGGACGGCACGGTCATTTTCCGCTGCAGCGCCGCCCCCGCCGCGTTCGGCGGCTCACAGGAGACGACGGGGTTCCGCTTGGCAGTGGGCGGACTCGGCGCCTCGGTGGCCTGCCTGCCCTGTCTCGGCGTCACGGTGGGGGGCGCCATCGCGCTCGGGACCTGGTTACGGCGGTCGTCGCACAAGAAACGGCTGTTGACGAATCCGCACGCCTAGTGGTGGATGGCCGCTGACGTGCCGAACATCGTCAGAGCTACGAGCGCGTTGGATTCCACCTCCACGCCAGATGGCGGATCGGCTCGCTGCTGAGCCGCCGTGATCTTCGGTCATCAGGGGTAGCGGCTGGAGGTGATCCACGGCCGGGTCCGCCGCGCCTCGTGAATTGCCGGAGACTCGGGGGCGTTAAATGCCGAGGCTGCGGTCGACGTCTTCTTTCGGCCAAACCGGTACCGGCTCCAGCTGTTCACGGATGAACTCGGCTTCCGGGGCGTCCAGGCCGTATGAGCCGTCGTAATCGTCTTCGTCGCTGCCGGCTCCGGACATCGTCCACGCGATCCGGCACGGCCCGGGATGGTCGTCCGGCGCACCGCAGACGGCTCGCCCGATAATGCCGTGCAGCATTTGCACCTGTTCGGCCGTCGCCAGCACGTCGACCACGATGCGGAACGGTCGGCGACCGTCGCTGTTCGAGAGATCGGGTTCAAGTTCCGGCATGTCTGCGAGGCTAGCGACTAAGCGCCGTTCCAGATGGTCCGATGGCCGCGACCTCACGGAAGAACGCCGCAGCCTGGCTGCCGCTCTGGCTCACGAGCTGTCAACGGCCCGCGACGCTAGCAGAGCGCACCTCGTCGGCAGATTGCCGATGAGGTGCGCGACGTGCTCTCGTGCCGCATGCCGATCACGCTCTCCGTCGCGGGTTGACAGCCTGCCTGCAATCCGATCCGCTGGCCGCGTGAAAGCCGTCACCTACACCCGTTATGGAGGGCCGGACGTTCTGCATCTGGCGGACGTGCCCACGCCGGCCCCGGGCGATCGTGAAGTCCTGATCAGAGTGCGGGCGGCCGAGGTGACGAAGTCTGACTGCGAGTTCAGGAGCTTCCGATACTCGGTGAAGTGGTTCTGGCTTCCGCTCCGAATCGCGGTCGGAGTCATCAGGCCGAGGCGTTCCATCCTGGGCATGTACTTCGCCGGCGAGGTGGTGTCGGTGGGCGGGCGTGTTACCCGCTTTGTTCCGGGCGACCAGGTCTACGGCTGCACCGGTCTACGTCTGGGTGCCTACGGTGAGTACGTCGTCCTCCCGGAAGGCGCCGCCATCGGACCCAAGCCACGCAATATGACGTTCGCCGAGGCGGCCGCTGTCCCGCTGGGCGGACTCAACGCCCTGCACTTCATGCGGCGCGCGGGGATCGAGCCGGGGGAGCAGGTGCTGATCAACGGGGCCGGCGGCAGCATCGGCGCCCATGCCGTCCAGATCGCCCACTCGATGGGCGCGCACGTCACCGCGGTCGACCACAGGATCAAGGAAGATCTCGTCCGACGCCTCGGGGCCAGCGACTTCGTGGACTACACCACCGACGACGTGACGACGATGGGCCGGAGGTTCGACGTCATCTTCGACATGGTCGCCGGGAGTCCGTACCGCCGTCTCATCGGCAAGCTCCAACCGGGCGGGCGCTATCTCCACGGCAACCCCCGCCTGTCGGTGCTGCTCCGCTCAGTGCTGACAACCCGGTTCACCGACAAGACCGTCACCGTGGCCTTCGCCTCGGAAACGGGGGAGGACCTTGCAAAGCTCACGGAGATGATCGAAGCGGGAGAGATCCAGTCGATCGTTGACCGGGTCTACCCGATGGCAGAGGCGGCCGACGCGCACCGCCGGGTCGAGACCGAGCAGCGCTTGGGGGCGGTCGTGATCACCCCCGACGAGCGGGACGGGCCGCCCGCCGATGGGTTCAGGAATCTGGAGTAATCCTCGATGGCCCGACGTAGGCCCGTCCACCGGGCGCGCCCGGACCGTCGTGGTCGATAGAGAGGTCACCAGCAACCTTGAGGCGGTCGGCGCGTTGGTCGTGCGGATGGCAGTGTCCGCATCCGAACGCGGGTGGCGTCGTGCGGCCGATCGTGCGATCACCGGTGTGGAGCGAACCTGGTCGCAGGCCGACAGAGACGGCCCTCGCAATTGACTTCCGGAGGTTAGACGACATGAGCGGCTGCCCTGACCACGACCGGTGGAACGGCTGGGACTACATCGACTGCGACAAGCCGCGCCGTCGTCGCCATCTCACTGAGCGCTACGACGACTGCTGGCACTCCTACTAGTGCAGGTACCGCACCACACGAGGCCTGGAGCATCCGCTCCGGGCCTCGTGCTGTGAAGGGTCTGTCACGGTCTGTGTGCTTGGTGGGAGGCTATGTCCATGCCGGGGACCGACCTGAGCGGAGAGCGTCGCGACTTCTTCGTGTCCTACACGGAAGCCGACCACGAGTGGGCGACGTGGATCGCCTGGCAGTTGGAGGAGGCCGGCTATACGGTCCTGATCCAGGCTTGGGACATGGTGCCGGGATCCAATTGGATCGCCCTGATGGATCATGGCACCAAGCGCGCCGAGCGAACGGTGGCAGTGCTGTCGCGCGCATACCTGGAGAACTCCGCGTTCGGCGCGGCCGAGTGGCACGCCGCCTACCGACAGGATCCGACCGGTCTGGCTGGACGGCTGATCCCGATCCGGGTCGAGAACTGCACGGTCGAGGGACTCCTGGCGGGAGTCGTCCATGTGGATCTCTTCGGCTTCCGGGACAAGACCGAGGCGCGGACCGGCTTGCTGACAGCGGTGGCGGCGGCGATCGAGCGGCGCAGCAAGCCGCTGGCTGAACCGGGCTTTCCCGGCGCAGGAAAGCCCGCCGCCACGCCAGCTGTCTCCGATCCGCACCGCTCCGCGTACCTGGCGCAGGTTGGCCAGATCGCGCCTCCGATACTGCTGGGTCGGGAGGCGGAGTTGGCAGCTATGGCCGCGTTCTGCACCGATGCGGCGTCGCGACCGTATCTGTGGTGGCGCGCGGAGGCGTGGGCAGGCAAGTCCGCCCTGATGTCCACGTTCGCGTTGAACCCTCCGCCCGGCGTCCGGGTGGTCTCGTTTTTCATCACCTCTCGGTATCCGGGGAACAGCGATCGCGCCGCTTTCGTAGAGGCTGTCAACGAGCAACTCGCCGAGGTCGCCGGAGAACTACTGCCGTCGAATCAGACCCCGGCAGCGCGTGAACGGTCATTCGCTTGGCTGCTCGGGCGTGCCGTCGAACGTTGTACTCGAGACGGGCAGCAATTGGTGTTGCTCGTGGACGGTCTGGACGAGGATCGCGGATTGGCAGGCGGACCCGACGATCGCAGCGTGGCCGCGTTGCTTCCGAAGAACCCGCCGGCACCGCTGCGGGTCGTCGTGGCCGGACGGCCAAACCCGCCGATCCCGGAGGACGTACCGCCCGGGCATCCCTTACATGACCCAGCGATTGTCCGGACACTTCACCCCTCGGAGCGAGCCGAGACGTTGCGAGCGAGCATGCGCTCGGATCTGCACAGGCTATGGGCCGGCAACACGATCGAGCAGGACTTGCTCGGCTTCATGACTGCTGCGGGAGGTGGCCTGTCAGGTCCGGATCTCGCCGCGCTGTGCGCTTCACCTCACCCCGCGCTCGCGGGAGTCGACGCGTCCGATGTCACGGAGTGGGACATTGAACGCCGGCTCTCTACCGTGGCGGGCAGGAGTTTCTCCCGCCGGGCGTCGCGCTGGCGTCCCGACGAAGGACCAGCCGTTTACCTCCTCGGACATGAAGAGATCCATACGGAAGCCACCCGCTACTACGGTCCCCGACGACTCGCCGGCTACCGCGAGCGGCTGCACGTCTGGGCAGAGACGTACCGAGACCGGGGCTGGCCGCCGGAGACACCCGAGTACCTCGTGCGGGGCTACTTCCAGCTCCTTCTGACGACCGGCGAGTTGACGCGGGCGGTCGAGTGCGCGCTGGACCAGGCCCGCCATGATCTGCTGCTCAGCTTGTCCGGCGGCGACGCTGCCGCGCTGGCCGAGATCACGGGCGCGCAGGATGCTCTCCTCGCTCAGGAGAGGCCGGAACTGGAGTTCCTGGCGCGGCTCGCGATCGAACGGGCCAACATCGACGATCGGAACACAAGGATGCCCGCATTGCTCCCCGCCGTCTGGGCGATGCTGGGCAGCGTCGACCGTGGATTGCAGATCGCGCGATCCATGACGGACCGCGGCCAACAGGCGGGGGCATTGGTCGCCTTAACGGGCGTCGTAGCCAGAGCGGGCGATCATCGGTACGCCGAGCGAATTGCTCGGACGATTTCTAGCCCCGGATCGCAGGCGCACGCCCTCGTCGCCGTGGCGGAGTCCGTGGGCACTGGACACAGAGGGCTCGCCCTGCGCCTCACGGCCGAGGCCGAAGCAGTAGCTCGAACCGACTACAACCCGTTCTTCCGCGCGCGAGCCCTCGCCGCACTCGCGAGCACCCGCGCAGGCCTCGGCAACCATGAGGACGCAACGTGCCTGGCTGCCGAGGCCGAGAAGATCGCTCGATCCGACACTCGGCCTGATTCCAAGAGCCGGTTGCTCACTGCGTGCGCTGGTGTCGCGGGCTGCCTCGGCGACCGTGCGCACGCCCTTCGGCTGGCCGAGGAGACCGAACGGATCGCCCGATCGATCACGAGGGTGTACGCCGAAATTCACGGTCTGACATCCATCGCCACGGTACTGAGCGACCTCGGTGAGCGCGGGTATGCCAGCCGTCTCATTGCGGATGCCGAGCGACTCGCGCTCACCGACCCGACGTTGAACCGCCGGGCACAAGCGCTCAAAGCTGTCATAGTCGCCCTGGCTGCCATGGGCGACGAGGCGCGCGCAAAGCGGCTAGCCGTGGAAGCGGAGCGATGCGCCAGGAAGGCCGATCAGCACCGGCAGCCTCGCGAGCTGGCTGCTGCCGCTTCCGCATTCGCGTTCGTCGGCGATACCACGCGCGCGGAGAGAATCGCACTGTCGATTTCCGCACCGGGCTGGAAAGCCGGCGCACTTGCCGAATTGGCGCGCACGGCGGTCCGGCGCGGCCACACCACGCACGCGATGGATCTGGCCATCGCCGCAGAACGAAGCGCCCGAGCGATCTCGCTGGCCGATGTGCATGCGCGAAACCTCGAAGTGCTGGCTGGCGCCATCGCCTGCACCGGGGATCACCGGTTCGCCGAGACAATCGCTCGGTCCATCACCGATCCGAATTCCCGAGCGGTCGCCTTAGCTGCCGTGGCCAAGTCGGCGGTACAGAATGGCCACCGGGACTGGGGCCGGGCGTTGCTCCGCGATGCCGAATCCTCGGCTGCGCGCGGGGCCGGGTCCGAGTCACGGACGGTGACACTCGTTGCGGTGGCCGAGGCTCTGGCCTTCGCCGGTGACAACGTCGCCGCGACTCGAGTCGCACGATCAATCTCGAACCCCTGGTCCCAGGTCAACGCGTTGTGCGCGGCCGCATGTGCGGCAGCCGATGCGGGCGAGGAGGCGTACGCCGCCGATCTCGCCCACGACGCGGAGCAGACCGCGTGGTCCGCCGCCGATTCGACCACCCAATCGAACGCGCTGGCCGTCGTGGCGGAGACCAGCGCCCGGCTCGACGACCGCGCCAACGCTGCGCGCGTAGCGCGGTCAGTCACCGATCCGGTAGCCCGTACCAAGGCCCTCAGCGGATTGGCGCGAGCAGCTACCGACGGGACGTACGCGCGCAGCCTCATCCAGGAGGCGGAACGAGTTGCTCGTGCTGTTCCGGGTCGCGACAGTCGAACCGAGGCTTTGCTCACGGTGGCAAACGCGGCAGCGCATCTCGACGATCAAGAGACGACAGTTCGGCTGACGCATGACCTCCCTGGGCTGGACACCGCGATAGATGCCCTCAGCACCTTGATTCATACGATGGCCACACGTGGTGATGCCGATCTGAGCGAGAAGATCGCGCGGTCGATCACGAGCCCGGCCTCGCGAGCTCGGGCGCTAACCGTGGTAGCGGACGAAATTGCCCGGGCCGGCGATTCGAGCCGGGCCATCCGGCTGATGACCGAAGCGGAGGAGCTCGCGCAATCGACCACGAATATCGACCGCCGGGCACGGCTCTGCTTCTCGCTGGCCTGCACGGCCGCCCGCGTCGGACACCACGATCGCGCTCGGAGACATGTTGCCGAGGGTTTGAGTCAAGGCACCTGGCATCGACTGCCGCTCGCCAGCATCGCCAACGTGACGCCCGAGGTGCTCGTTGCCTTGGCCAACACGGTGAGCGGCCGCCACGCCGATGCCGCGGCAGACGCCGTCTGACTCTGCCACCGACTGCGGGCCGGTACGTCACCCGCTCGCGCGGGCGCGACGGTAGCCAGCCGACACAAGGACATGGCCGAGGGCATTTAGCCCCGACGCTATGCGCCCCCTTCGTATGCTCGGTATGACGTCGGAAGTAGAAAGCGGGCGCTGCGCAGTGAGGAAAAGGTGACGAACCGGATCTTCTTGAGTTATAGTACCCGCGACCGGGCCTATGTCGAGCGATTGGCGGCATTTCTGAACTCCGCCGGCTTCGATGTCTGGTGGGACAGGGAGTTAAGGGTCGGAGAGGATTGGGCTCGCGTCGTCGAGAGACGCATCGGCGCGTGCGCCGCACTCGTGGTCGTCCTGAGCCCCAGTGCTGTGGAGTCGAAATGGGTACGGCGAGAGATAAAGCATGCGGATGATAAGAATAAGAAGATACTGCCGCTGCAGTTAATTGAGTGCGCTATACCCCTCGTTCTGTGCGAATTACACATCGAGAATGCGCGCGGCGGAATTATCCCGCAAGGGCTGATCGCTCAACTGGGTGCGGTAGCGCACGTGCCGAAACCCGCTGGATCGGTAACGGAGACTTCGGATGAACTGCCCGCTGCCGCCAGCGGGGCGGCCACGATCGAATCAGTCGCATGGTCTCCGGATGGCGCGCGGATCGCGACCGGAATCAGTGGGGGAGACTGCATTGTCTGGCAACCCGACACCAAACAGATGCTGTTCACTCTCAGCGGGCATGTCGACGCTGTGCGGTCGGTCGAATGGTCGGACGACGGCTCCCGGATCGCCACGGGAAGCGACGATGGAACCGCTAGGATCTGGAGGAATGACAACGGATCGATAGAGCATGTCCTCTCCGGCCACGTCGTGGACGGCCCAATCGCTGGCCCCACCAGCACTGTGCAGTTCGTCGCGTGGTCTCCGGATGGGACCCGGCTCGCCACTGGAGGCAACGCCGGGATCGTCGTGTGGGACTCTGCAACGTGGACGGCTGAGCGGCACTTCGACAGTCATGACTTGTTCTTCGTAAAGGCTCTGGCGTGGTCGCCGGACGGGAAATACCTCGCCGCGAGCTGTTTCACGGGAAGCGTGGCGGTCTGGGTGGCAGCCTCCTACCGCCCACTCCGAACACGCACCGCCAAGCTTTCTCGAAATTGCGTAATCGAGTGGTCCGAGGACAGCGGCCGGATCTATATCGGCGACGACCAGGGTCACCTGACATGGTGGTCACCCCATACGAAGAAGAATGGCTCGATCGCGTCCCGCGACGTAGGTACGATCCAGAAAATTGTGCGCTCGCCAGGAGAAGAACGAATAGCGGTTTGCGCTGGACATACCCTCAAAATCTGGCTCACTAGGTATCACACGCAAGGCCCGGTCACCCTCGAGGGACACACCGGAGAGGTCAACTCGGCAGCCTGGTCCCCTGACGGTGACAGACTAGTGACCGGCAGCGCCGACGGAACTGCACGGATTTGGAGCACCCGCACCGGACAGGCGATTTCGGTCCTGACCTGAACACGAGTAATCGCTCGGCTCGCCTGGGAGCGCTTGGCCGGTCGTCTGCCGGCCCTGTTCGGGCCACACGCGGTGGACGAGGCGCGCACTCCGGGCACGGTCTACTTCAACTACTCGACGGGTGCGACTAGCTGCATCACTGCAGGTAATTCCGCGGGCCTGCGCGTGGCCGGCTACGGCGACGTGACCGGATCCGGCTGTCCAGCCGACGCACTTGTTACTGAGTGTCCGCGATATCGCCTCGGGCGTCAGCGTGAAGCAAGGCCACATCGCTGACCCGGCGCACCTAGGGACGGCCTGGACAACCTCGTCCGCGGCCGTCACGATGCACTCTGGTCGAGCAGCGGTGCCGGGCGGACCGGTTCCGCGACTATTTTCCCAGCGCTTCCGTCAGCAGCGCGACCAGCGCCTCCAGCTGCACGTCAGCCGACGGGACGATCTCCTCGTCCGACCCGTCCAGCGCGCGGGCGGCAAGCCCCGCCTTGGTGTCGATCAGCTCGGCGATCCGCGCGTCGATGGTCTGCGCCGCGATGATGCGCCACGCGGTGACCGGCTCGGTCTGGCCGATGCGGTGGCTGCGGTCGATGGCCTGTGTCTGCTCGGCGTCGGTCCAGGACAGCTCCGCGAGCACGACGTTCGACGCGACCTGCAAGTTGAGCCCCACACCGGCCGCCGACAACGAGCACACCGCGATCGCTACCTCGGGGTCGTTCACGAACGCGTCGATGTTGCGCTGCCGCGCCGTGGGGGTCTGATCGCCGCGGATCGACGAGAACCGCACACCCTGCTTGGCGAAGATCTCCTCGGCCTCGTCCATCACGTCGACGTGCTTGGCGAAGAAGACGACCTTGCCGGCGCTATGGGCCAACTGGGCGGCGTAGTCGGCGGCCGGGCCGGCCTTCGCCTGCCCGATGCGCCGCATCATGCTGAACACGTTCTCGCCGGTCGAGGCGTTCGAGTCCTTCAGCTCCGCGCGCGCGATCCGGCGTACGAGCTCGTGGTCGATGCCCTCGGTCTCGGCCGAGCGACGGTATTGCGTGACCATGCGGCGGACCAGATTCCGCTCGGCCGCGCGGATCGACCGGCCATCGGAGCCGTCGAGCTCGACGGGCAGGTCAGCGACGCGGCGGTCGGGGATGTCGGCGGCGACGTCTACCTTGCGGCGCCGGACGATGCCCCGGTCGATGACGCACCGGCGCGCCGCGGGATAGAAGCCCGGGTCCGCGGGGGTCAGATCGGTCTCCTCCAGCGCCTGCATCAGCTCGCCGAGCGGCTTCGTCTCGTCGATCCAGCCGAGGAACTGCCAGATCGCCCGGAAGTCGTCGATGTCGTTGATCAGCGGGGTACCGGTCAGGGCCATCAACAGCGGCGGTGCGGAACGCGACCGCATGCCCTCGGCGAGCTCGAGGACGTGCTGCGAGCGCTGCGAGGTCTTGTTCTTGATGAAGTGCGCCTCGTCGACGACCATCCCACGGAAACCGAAGTCGCCGAGCCAGCCCACGTGGCGGTCGAGCACCTCGTAGTTGACGACGACGATGTCGGCGTAGCCGTCGACGGTGTCGCCGTTGCCCTGCACAACGGTGGCGGGGCGATGGGGCGTCCAGAGGCCCGCCTCGCGGGCCCAGTTCGTCTTGACGACGTTCGGCACGACCGCGAGCAGCGGATAAGCGCCTGCCGCCTCCGCGGCGAGCAGCGCCTGGGCCGTCTTGCCCAGGCCCGGCTCGTCAGCGAGCAGGAAGGTCCGGTGACCGGCGGCGGCCGCAGCGACCACCTGTGCCTGGTGCGCCATGAGCTTCGGGTACCGCGCTGAGAGCACTGACGGCGCGGGCAACTCCATACACGCGGAATCGCCACTCCCGGCGCGCTCGAACGAGCTGAGCAGCGGGCCGAGCAGCTCCCAGCTGGCCAGGCGGCGCGGGCGGGCGGTGGGGCGCTGCGCGAAGGCGGAGTAGTCCGGGGCCAGGAACGGAGCGGCCAGCTGCCGGGTGGCCACTGACTGTGGCACCACGCGGCGGACGGGGGTGGCCGGGGTCTCGGGCGGCGGCGGCGCTTCCTCGGGGGCGGGCTCGATCCCGGCGGAAATGAGCATTTCGCGTTTGAGTGACCGGACGGCGTCGGCGACCACGGCGTCCTCGCCGAGGAGCGCCATCAACTCGACGTCGCGGACCGCCGTCGTCGCGAGGATCTGCGCGATGCCGTCCAGGCGCTTGAGCTGCTCGGCGCGGTGACTCTCGGAGCCGGCGGCCCCGGAGTCTCCAGCGCGGAGGCGGGCGCGCTCTTCCCTGAGCAGCAGGGCGACGGCATGGAACTTCGTACGGACGGCGGGCGTCACGCGGCCCTGCTGGGCGGCCGCCTCGACTTCACGGGCGGTGCCTGCGAGCAGCGCGATGACGTCGCCGCGATGGCGGCCTCGCTGGTTGCGCGGGGCGGAACGGCGAGCACCCGTTCGGCGCTGGCCTGGTCGAGCCATAAAACTCTCCTTCGAGTGCGGGCACGGCTGTGGGGGCCTCGGTGGGCGTCCTCCGGGCGCCGGCATCCAGCGAGTACGCGAGCCGGCGAGCGTGCCTCGCTGAGGACAA
Organism: Cryptosporangium aurantiacum; assembly: GCF_900143005.1. Taxonomy (NCBI): domain Bacteria; kingdom Bacillati; phylum Actinomycetota; class Actinomycetes; order Cryptosporangiales; family Cryptosporangiaceae; genus Cryptosporangium; species Cryptosporangium aurantiacum. Next base: position 171,133 of record NZ_FRCS01000014.1, on the reverse strand, counting down.
CGTCTGCGAGGAGGCAATGTTCCCGTGGGGTTCTTCACAGCGACGCGAGAATACGTCTAGATCGCCGTCAGTCAGGAGTCGGCCGGGCCTTCCGCCCGGCTGCTGGTAACTCTGGCGAATCTACCGGATGCTAGTCCCAAAATCCTATCGGTAAGATAGGATATCGAGTCATGTTCTCCTTGGAGCGGGACGAGCCTCGCGAGAGCACGCGTCGCGCGGTGAGTTCGGGGCTGGTGCTACGCGCCGTCCTCGACGAGGGACCGTTGGCTCGCAGCCACATCGCGCGCAGGACGGGGCTGTCTCCGGCGTCGGTGACCGATCACTGTTATGCGCTGCTCGGCAGCGGCTTGCTGACCGAGGTGCAGCCCCGTCGTAGCCGCAAGGCGATGGGGCGCCCCACCGTCCCACTGGACCTCAACACCGACGTCGGTGTGGTGGGCGGCATTCACTATGCCGCCGAACACGCCACGGTCGCGCTGGTCGATCTGCGGGGGACCGTGCTCGCGGAGCGGTTGGTCCGGCACGACGGCGCGGATGCGGGCACCATCGTGACGCGGAGCGGGGACGTGCTCGTCGAGCTCCTTCACCGCGAGGCGTCCACGCTGCCGACGCCGTTACTGGGCGTCGGTGTCGCCAGCGGCGGATGGGTCGATCCCGATCGCGGCATGATCGTGGAACACGACGTGCTCGGCTGGCAGCGGATTCCGGTCGCGGAGCTGCTGCAGGATCGGCTCGGCGTCCCGGTCTGTGCCGACTCGCACGTCAGAACTCTTCTCCGGGCGGAGCAACTGTTCGGACGCAGCGAGTCGCGGGCCAGCGTCCTGGGTCTGTTTGTCGGCAACATCGTCGACGCGGGGTTCGCGCTGGGGGAGCGGCCCCACCACGGCGCCCGCTCCCGCGCGGGCGCCGTCGCCCACCGCGCCGTACCGGGGAGCACCGTGCCGTGCGATTGCGGCCGGACCGGATGCCTGCAAGCAACCGTCTCGGAGTGGCGTCTGGTAGCCAGGGCCCGCGAGCTCGGCCTCATCGAGCGGCAACCCGAGCCGGGGCCCGCGGCCAGGCCGGCCATCTTCGATCTGCTCGACGTGCTGCGCGCCGGCGACCCCACCGCACGGAGCTTGTTCGTCGAACGGGCTGAGCTGGTCGGACAAGCGGTGGCACCGCTGATCGACATGTTCAGCCCGGACCTCGTACTCGTCATCGAGCCGGGGATCACCTACCTACCCGAGTGCCGCACCGCGTTGCACCGCCAGATCGCAGCGCACAGTTTCACGGTTGCCGATCCGTCCGGGATCGTCGTCGGATCCAGTTTCATGGAGCACGCGCTCGCGACCGCCGGAGCGACGGCGTTCCTCGACGCGCTCTATCGCGACCCGCTCGGCGCGGTGCCGAGCTCGCGTGCGTCGTGACGTAGGTCGCAGGACTAATTTCAGTACCGCCGTAAATAGACACGGCCTCCGCGCCCTGGCGAGAATCAACAGCGTCTGACCGTCTGACGCCGGGCATCTCGGCGGCACTCCCCGACCCCGTCTTCGGATGGCGTTCCGCACCCCTTTACCTACTTATCCGATCGATAAAGGAGGCATCGCCATGACGACCGCACTCACCGCCGACCTGGATGTCCGCAAGGTGACCAGCCGCATCGGGGCGGAGGTCCGGGGTCTCCGCCTCGACGCCGACCTCGACGAGGCGACGGTGGCGGGCATCCGCGCCGCGCTGAACGAGCACAAAGCGCTGGTCTTCAAAGACGTCACCCTCGACGACGAGGCGCAGCAGCGCTTCGTCCGCTACTTCGGTGACCTGACCACCGCCCACCCGACCGTGCCGGCCGAGCCGGGCGCGCCCCACGTGCTTCCGGTGGACAGCGAGCAGGGCCGCGCGAACCACTGGCACACCGACGTGACGTTCGTGCTCAACCCGCCGCAGCTGAGCACCCTGCGCAGCATCGTGCTACCGCCCTACGGCGGCGAGACGCTCATCGCGAACTCGGCGTCGGCCTACCGCGACCTGCCGGAGCCGCTGCGCGCCTTCGCCGACACGCTGTCGGCGGTGCACACCAACGACTACGACTACGCGGTCCCGCCGGAGACGCTCGATGACGAGGCGCGCAGCCGCCGCGAGCAGTTCACGTCGATCAAGTACGAGACCGTGCACCCGGTCGTCCGCGTGCACCCGGTCACCGGCGAGCGGGGACTGTTCATCGGCGGCTTCGCCCAGCGCATCGTGGGTCTCTCGACTTCCGAGTCGCGGCAGATCCTGAACGTGCTGCAGTCGTACGTGACCCGCCCGGAGAACGTGCTGCGGCACCGCTGGTCGCCCAACGAGCTGGTTCTGTTCGACAACCGCATCACCCAGCACTACGCGATCGACAACTACGACGGCCTGCCCCGCCGGCTCAACCGCGTCACCGCCGCCGGGGACGTCCCGGTCGGGGTCGACGGACGGACGAGCTACTCGCTCCACGGCGACGCGTCGCACTACACGCCCGTTGCCGCGGTCGCAGCCTGATCCCCGACCAAAGGAAACGTCCCCCATGCCTGACCTCATTCAGACCGGGTTGTCGCGCCGCCACTTCTTCGGACTGGTCGGCGGTGCCGCCGCCGCGCTGAGCCTGGCTGCGTGCTCCACTGCGGAGGGCGCGACCGCGGGTGCTCTGAAGACCACCGACCCGCTGCCGACGACGATTCCCGACGGCACAACGCTGGCCATCGCCAACGGTGCCCAGAAGCAGGAGCTGACCTTCCGGTACTCCGGCCTACAGGCGAAGCTGCCGTTCGAGGTGTCGTCGTGGCCGAACTTGAGCGCCGGTCCGGACGTCATCAACGCCTTCCGCGCGCACTCGGTCGACGTCGCCGAGAACGCGGGGATCCCGCCGATCCAGGCCCACTTCCAGGGGGTCGGTGCGCGGATCGTCGCGGTCAACCTCACGCGTGAGCCGATCTATGCCTTCGCCACCAAGCCGCACAGCGACATCACCTCGGTCGCCGACTTCAAGGGTAAGAAGCTCGCCTTCTCCCAGGGCCAGGCGCAAGGCGTCGTACTGCTGCGCGCGCTCAAGAAGGCGGGCCTGGACTACGTGAAGAACAAGGACGTCGAGCTCATCCCGTTGACGAGCAACCAGTTCCTGCCGGCACTGCAGTCGGGCCAGGTCGACATCGCGCCGCTGTACTTCGGCCAGATCCCGACCTACCTGGAGCAGTACGAGAAGGACGGGGCGAAGATCATCGACACCGACGTCATCGACCGGTTGGCCATCCTCTGGGCACCCGACGACGTCCTGTCCCAGCCGGACAAGGTCGCCGCGATCAAGGCGTACGTGCCGCTGTGGGCGCAGGGTCTGGTCTGGGTCTACGAGAACCCGGACCAGTGGATCAGCGACTACTGGGTCAAGAGCCAGAAGCTGACCGCGAAGCAGGCTAAGGACGTGGTCGCACTGACCAGCAAGCCGTTGCTCCCGCCGAAGTGGGACGAGGCGGTGAGCTGGGAGCAGCAGACCGTCGATCTGCTCGCCGAGGGCGGCTTCGTGAAGTCGTTCGACGCGTCGGAGCTGTTCGACCGCCGCTTCGAGGGCCTGACCGCCGCGGCCGTTCCCGAGACCTATCGGAGCTGACCATGACCGAAGCATCCACGCTTCCGCTCGCGGCCACGATTGCTCCGGAATCACCGCCGGTCGTGAGGCGGCCGAAACGGCGACGGCTGAGCGTCCGCAAGAACCTTCCCGGCGCCCGGCTCCTGGGGCCGATCGTGATCGTCGGCATCTGGGCCGTCGCGTCGGCGACGGGTCAGCTGGACCCGCGCACGCTGCCCGCACCATGGACGGTCGCCGAGACCGCCTGGGAGCTGTGGACGACCGGCACGCTCGGAGAGGACATCCTGACGTCGCTTCAGCGCGCGGCGAAAGGCTTCCTGCTCGGGCTGAGCATCGGCGTCGGACTCGCGCTGCTGGCCGGCCTGTCCCGCGTCGGTGACGCGCTCATCGACGGCTCGGTGCAGATCAACCGCGCGATCCCCACGCTCGGGCTGATCCCGCTGTTCATCGTCTGGCTGGGCATCGGCGAGACGTTCAAGGTCGCCATCATCGCGATCATCGTCTACATCCCGATCTACCTGAACCTGCACGCCGCGCTGACCGGCATCGACCTGCGTTTCGTCGAACTGGCGGAAGTCAGCCGGTTGAACAAACTGCAGTTCATCAGGCACGTCGTGCTTCCCGGCGCACTGCCCGGCTTCTTCGTCGGGCTCCGGCTGGGCGTCACCTACTCGTGGCTCGGACTGGTCGTCCTCGAGCAGATCAACGCCACCAGCGGGCTGGGCTTCATGATGTTCCAGGCCACGAACTACGGCCAGACCGCTGTCATCGTCGTCGGACTCGCGGTCTACGGAATCTTCGGATTCGTCTCGGACGCACTCGTACGAATTCTGGAGAGGCGGGTGCTGTCATGGCGACGCACGATCAGCAACTGACGGCGCCGACCGTCCACATCGCCGGGCTCACCCGCGCGTTCGGTGAACGTGCCGTCCTCGACGGTGTCGACCTGGACATCCAGCCCGGCCAGTTCGTGGCGCTGCTCGGCAAGAGCGGTTCCGGGAAGAGCACGCTGCTGCGCGCGCTCGCCGGCCTTGATCACGACGTGACCGGCACCGGTGTGATCCGGACCCCCGAGCGGGTCTCGGTCGTGTTCCAGGACTCGCGTCTGCTGCCGTGGAAACGGATCCTGCCGAACGTCGTCCTCGGGGTCGAAGGGAGGGCGGACGCCAAGGCCAAGGCGCGCGAAGCGCTGGCCGAAGTCGGGCTGGCCGGACGCGAACGGGCCTGGCCCACCGAGCTGTCCGGCGGCGAGGCGCAACGCGCGGCGCTGGCCCGCTCCCTCGTCCGCGAGCCCGAACTGCTGCTCGCCGACGAACCCTTCGGCGCGCTCGACGCGCTCACCCGCATCAAGATGCACGCCCTGCTCCGCGAGCTGTGCGAACGCCACCAGCCTGCCGTCCTCCTGGTCACCCACGACGTCGACGAGGCGATCGTGCTGGCCGACCGGATCCTCGTCCTGCAGGACGGACGCATCGGTGTCGACATCACCGTCGACCTACCGCATCCCCGCGCGTACGGCGACCACAAGCTCGCCGGCTATCGGACGCTGCTGCTCGACGCCCTTGGCGTCGACGCCGGAGCCCAGCAGCGCGCGTCCTAGAAAGGATCCCGAGACCCAGTGTCACGCCAACTGCACCTGAACGCCTTCCTGATGAGCTCCGGGCACCACGAGGCCGCCTGGCGGCTGCCCGAGAGCGACCCCTACGCCGACGTCGACGTCGATCACTGGATCCGGCTCGCGCGCATCGCCGAACGGGGCAAGCTCAACTCCCTCTTCCTCGCTGACGGCCCGGTGCTCTGGCAGGGCGTGGAGTTCCGTCCGGCCGGGCAGCTAGAGCCGACGATCCTGCTGACGATCCTGGCCACCGCCACCACCCACATCGGGCTGATCGCCACCGCGTCCACGACCTACAACGAGCCCTACAACCTGGCCCGGCGGTTCGCCTCGCTGGACCACGCCAGCGGCGGCCGCGCCGGCTGGAACATCGTCACCACGGCCGGGGCCGACGCGGCCCGCAACTTCGGTCTCGAGGACCAGCCCGACCACTCCGACCGGTACCAGCGAGCCGAGGAGTTCGTCGAGGTCTCCCGCAAACTCTGGGACAGCTGGGACGACGACGCCCGCCAGGCGGACAAGGCGACCGGCCGCTACATCGACCCCGCCCGGGTCCACAACCCCGAATACGTCGGCAAGTACTACCGGGTGGCCGGGGCCCTGAACGTGCCACGACCGCCCCAGGGGCACCCGCTGCTCGTCCAGGCCGGCTCGTCCGAAGACGGCAAGGACTTCGCCGCCCGCTACGCCGACGCGGTGTTCACCGCACACCAGACTCTCGCCGACGCGCAGGGCTTCTACGCCGACCTCAAGTCCCGCGCCGTCGCGGCCGGACGCGATCCGGCCTCGGTGATCATCCTGCCGGGCATCGTGCCGATCCTCGCCGCGACCGAAGCGCAAGCGCAGGCCAAGGCGCAGCTGCTGGAGGACCTCATCGTTCCCGAGTACGGCCTGCGACAGCTCGCCGCGGTGCTGGAGGTCCCGCAGGAGATCCTGAAACTCGACGAACAGCTGCCCGACAGCATCCCCGACAGCGACACCATCGAGGGCGCGCAGAGCCGATCGAAACTGGTGGTCGCGCTGGCACGCCGGGAGCGTCTCACCGTGCGCGAGCTGATCGGCAGGCTCGGCGGCGGCCGCGGCCACTTCACCTTCGTCGGCACCTACGAGCAGGCCGCCGACGTGATCCAGGAGTGGTTCGAGAACGGCGCGGCCGACGGTTTCAACATCATGGGTGCCGCGCTCCCCTCCGGCCTGGAGGAGTTCGTCGACCATGTCGTTCCGATCCTGCAGGAGCGGGGCCTGTTCCGCCGCGAGTACGCCGGGCGTACCTTGCGCGAGCACTACGGCCTGCCTCGACCGGCCAACCAGTACGAGAGGGTGACGGCCGGGCAGCCCGGCGCGGGCTGAGCGCGTCGGGGGCCTGCGGAGGTGCCGGTCAAGGCCGGATATCCAGCTGCGTGAGCCGCCGAGGCCCTCTAGCGTGGCGGCGGTGTCCACCGATCAGCTGCTGAACGTCGTTGACATCGAGGCCACGTGCTGGTCGGGGCAACCGCCTGCCGGATCGGTCAGCGAGATCGTGGAGATCGGCTTGGCCGTGGTGGATCTGGAGTCCGCGCAACGCGTGGAACGGCACCGCATCCTCGTTCGGCCGACACGATCGCGGGTCAGCGCGTTCTGCACCGAGCTCACCGGCCTGACCCAGGAGGAAGTCGACACCGGTCTCGATTTCGCTGCGGCCTGCCGCCTGCTGGAGTCCGAGCATCACTCCGGGCGGCGGCCGTGGGCGAGCTGGGGCGACTACGACCGCAACCAGTTCCTCCGCCAGTGCCGGGCCCCCGCGACCCCCTATCCGTTCGGCCGGCACCACATCAACGCCAAAGTCGTCTTCACCGAGGCCTACGGGCTGCGCAAGCGTCCCGGGATGGCCAAGGCATTGGAGATCGCGGGCCTACCGCTCGAAGGCCGGCATCACCGGGGTGAGGACGACGCGTGGAACATCGCGGCGTTGATCCTCAACCTGGCGCGGCGCGACCACTGGCCGGCCGTCGGCGCCGGGCAAGCTGTTTCCGCGACGTCCGAACAGCAATCTGCGGCGCGCGCGGAGCCATGAGAAAGGCGGGCGCCCCCTACCCGGGAGAAGTGGACGCGGTCGCCGACCTCGCATGGCGTCCGGGGGTACGATCGCCGGCAGGAGGACGTCTGCTGTGGTCACCGAACATGACCGGTTCGCTGCGGCACTCGGCGCATGGGCGCTGGGCATTTGCGAACCCGACGAGGCGCGAGCCGTCGAGGTCCATCTCGACGGCTGTGCGGAGTGTCGCAGCGAAGTCGATGAGGTCAGCGCCGTGGTGGCCGCGCTGCCCGCGGGGGCGCCGCGCCCTGCGGTGTCGCCGGCCCTCCGCAGCCGCATCTTCGACGTCGCCCGGATGGTCCGCCCACCGGCGCCGCCCGCCCCGGACGCTGCCGGCTGGTACCGGAGCGAGGTAGTGGCCCTCGAGGCCGTGCTGAGCACGCTCGCGCCGGACGGTTGGCAGCTCCCGACGAGGGCCGGGCTGTCCGTCCGGGACCTCGTCGTGCACCTGACGGCCAACGACGCGCGGCTGGGGACCCAGCTGCATCTGGATACGGACGCCGACCGCAACGACCCCGCGCCGCGGCGCTGGCGCGCTCAGGCCGACGCGTTGCTCGCCGCCCACCCGACCCAGCTCGTCCGGCTGACCGATTCTCGGTTCCCGCGCCGCACCTACGCTGACGCGCTGGTCCAGCGGGCGTTCGAGACGTGGGTGCACGCCGCGGACATCAGCGCGGCACTGGGAACACCGGAGCGAAGCGTGCCGGCGCCGCTCGCCAACCGGATCGCGACGCTCGGCGTCGATCTGCTGCCGTGGGCGTTCGCGCTCGTCGGCGTCGACCGGCCGGGCCGCACCGTCGACCTGCGTTTCACCGACGGCGGCGAGCATCGGGTAGCGATCGTGCCGGCCGGCGGGGCCCGGGGCGGATACTCGGACCGGTCCGGTGCGCCGGACGCCGTCGTGACGATCGAGACCGCGGAGTTCTGCGCGCTGATGGGCAACCGCCGCACGCCCGCGACGCTACGCAGGCAGGTCGAGGGCGATCCGGGGCTCGCGGCGGACCTTCTGCGCGTCGTCTCGACGCTCGGCTGCGAGTGAGTCGCGACGTGCCCCTCGCACCGGAGGGAAACGGGATTCTGGCTGCCGAAACCGATCAGTTGCTCTACGAGCGCGTGCAGGCCGCCGACGAGGCGGCCTTCGCCGAGCTCTACGACCGGTACGCCGAACTGGTCCACGTCGTTGCGGTCAGCCTGTTGCGTGATCGGGCGGCTGCGGAGGAAGTGACGCAGGACGTGTTCGTCTCGATGTGGACGAACCCGGGCGCGTACCAGCCGGAGCGGGGATCGGTACGGACCTGGTTGACGATGCTGGCTCGCCGCCGCGCGATCGACGCGGTCCGCGCGGCCGAGAGTCGGCAGCGGCTGACCACCGCCGCGTACAGCGCCGTCCCGCCGGGTCCCACGCCGCCGGACGAGGCGGTGCTGACGTCGGACCTGGTCGCGACCGTGCGGACGGCCGTCGACACATTGCCCGACGCCCAGCGGACAGCGATCCTGCTCGCCTACCACGACGGGCTGACGGCGGGGGAGATCTCGGCCCGCCTGGGCATCCCGGAGGGCACGGCCAAGTGGCGGCTGCGGGCCGGTTTACAACGGCTGGCGCGCCGGGTCACGGACGACGGCCACCCCGACGCAGATCCGGTCCCCGGCTGAGACAGCCAGGCGCGAGTTCGGACGCCGGGCGCGCACCGAAATTGGGTTGGTGAGCAGCGGCATCGCTCGTACTCTCGGTACCTGTCAGCAGCAGCACGAACCACCGCACGGAAGGAGATCCCGCATGACATCGCCGATCCACTTCCGTCGACAGCAGGGATGATCCGCGGGTAGTACCCCGCCGTCCCTCGCCGCCCTGGTACCGGGCGGTTCTCTCGTCCACGAGCACAGCAGTCGCCGCAGCCGCGCGTCTCGCGCGAACGGCGGCTGCGACCAGCGCTGAGCGACCGGGCTCATCACCCGGGAATGCCGCCGGGGCCGTTGCATCCCCGGCGCGGCCGGCTCGCGCTGGTCCCGGCCGGCGGATCCGCTACCTCCGCCGGCCACCGGCCGTGTTCCCGGAACGGGGCCCCGGGAACACGGCCCGGACGAACGCGGCCCTCGACGAACGCAGATGAACGAACAGTGCGGGCTGGTGCAATCGGCAGCACGACCGGCTCTGGACCGGTTGATGGAGGTTCGAGTCCTCCGCCCGCAGCAAGGCTGGGCCGCCGAATGCGCCCGTCACAACGGCACGGTTGAGAGACTGATCCCGTGACGGACCGAGCGATGCGGATCCTGTTCAGCACCTGGCCGGCGCACGGACACCTCCTTCCGCTGCTGCCGCTGCTCCGGGCCGCCCAGCGCGCCGGGCACGACGTCGTCCTCGCGTCGGGCGCGGAGGGCGCTGCCGAGGCGTCGCGGCGGGGGATCGCGGTCTGGGACGTCGGGCCGAGCCGCGCGGAGGCGGACGCGGCGTTCCGCGCCGACCCGCCCGACCTCGGAGCGCTGCCGCCGGACCAGCGAATGCCGACCGTGATCCGGGGGATGTTCGGTGCCGCCGCGCCGCAGCGGGCCGCGGCCCTGGTGCCGCTGGCCGAGCAGTGGCGGCCGGACCTGGTCATCCACCCGATCACCGAGCTGGCCGGCGCGATCGCGGCGGAGCGCACCGGCGCCCGGCACGCGGTGCACGGCCTGGGTCCGCTGCCCGCCGAGGCGTGGGAGTGGTTCGGCGCCCGCTTCGGTGCGCTCTGCGCCGACTGGGACGTCCCGGGGCTGGAGAAGGCCATCGTCGAGCGTCCGTATCTGGACAACAACCCGCCGTTGCTGCAGTCGGACGCGGTCGCTGCGTTCCGCAACCGGTTGCCGCTCCGGCCAGAGGCCGGAGAACCCGCGGGTCCGGACGAGACGCTGCCGTGGACCGCGGAGCAGTTGGACGCTCTGCCCTACGACCGGACGCTGCACCTGACGCTCGGGACGCTGTTCCACGGGGCGACCGGGGTGTTCGAAACCGCGCTGGCCGGGCTGCGGCGCCTGCCGGTGAACGTCCTGGTCACGGTCGGGCCGGGAACCGATCCGGGCCGTCTCGGCCCGCAGCCGCCACAGGTCCTGGTCGCGGACTTCGCGCCGCACGCGTTGCTGCTGCCGCGCTGCGCCGGGCTGGTCACGCAGGGCGGCGCCGGGACGATCGTCGCGGCGCTCTGCCACGGGCTGCCGCACCTGATCCTGCCGCAGGGCGCCGACCAGTTCGTCAACGGCGCGGCGGCGGAGCGCGCGGGTGTCGCGCTGGTGCTCCCGCCCCCGGAGCTGACCGCGGACGCCGTCGAAGAGGCGGCCCGCCGGCTGCTCGACGATCCGGCGCTCACCGCCGCCGCCCACGAGGCCCGCGACGAGATCGCCGCGCTGCCCGCCCCCGACGCGGTCCTGGAGATGCTGACGCGATGACGCACATCGATCTCAACAGCGACCTGGGCGAGAGCTTCGGCACCTGGCGCCTCGGTGACGACGCCGCGATGCTCGACGTCGTCACCAGCGCGAACGTGGCCTGCGGGTTCCACGCGGGGGATCCGAGAACGCTCCTGGAGACCTGCGCGCGGGCGGTCGCGGCCGGTGTCGTGATCGGCGCCCAGGTCGGTTACCGCGACCTGCCGGGCTTCGGTCGCCGGTTCATCGACTACGCCCACGCGGACCTGGTCGCGGACGTGCTCTACCAGCTCGGGGCGCTGGACGGGCTGGCCAGGGTCGCCGGTGGCGCCATCCGTTACGTGAAGCCGCACGGCGCGCTCTACAACACGATCGTCCACCACGAGGAGCAGGCGGCGGCGGTCGTGGAGGCGGTCGGCCGGTACGACCCGGCGCTGCCCGTGCTCGGCCTGCCCGGTTCGGTGTTCCTGCGGCTGGCGGAGAAGGCGGGGCTGCGCACGGTCAGCGAGGCGTTCGTCGACCGCGGTTACACCCCCGCCGGAACGCTGGTGCCGCGCGGCGAGCCCGGCGCGCTGCTGCAAGACCCCGCCGAGGTCGCCGAGCGGATGGTGCGGCTGGTGGAACGCGGTGAGATCGTCGCGGTGGACGGCACGGTGGTGCCGGTCCGCGCGGATTCGCTGTGCGTCCACGGGGACTCGCCGGGCGCGATCGCGATGGCCGAAGCGGTGCGGGGTGCGCTGGTGCGCGCGGGGGTGACGCTCGCGCCGTTCGCCGGAGCGGAGGAGTGAACACCGCGGCGCTCCGGGAGCAGTTCCGCGCCGGGCTGGTCCGCCCCACCGCCGGTCTCGCGCCGGGCGTCACCCAGGTGAACCTGATCGCGCTGCCCCGTGACTGGGCCTGGGACATGCTGCTCTACGCGCAGCGCAACCCGCAGCCGTGCCCGGTGCTCGACGTCTCCGACCCGGGCGTGCCGTCCACCGTGCTCGCTCCGGACGCCGACCTGCGCACCGACCTGCCGCTCTACCGCGTCTGGCGGGACGGCGCCCTGGTCGAGGAGGCACCGGACGCGACCGCGGCCTGGCGGGACGACCTGGTCGCGTTCCTGATCGGGTGCAGCTTCACGTTCGAGTCGGGCCTGCTCGCGGCCGGCATCGAGGTCCGCCACATCGCCGCGGGGTCCAACGTCCCGATGTACCGGACGAACCGGGAGTGCCGCCCGGCCGGGCGGCTCGGGGGGCCACTCGTCGTCTCGATGCGGCCGATCCCGGCCGACCGGGTGTCCGACGCGGTCCGGATCAGCGGACGCTACCCGGCCGTGCACGGCGCGCCGGTGCACGTCGGTGACCCCGACGCGCTGGGCATCCCGGACCTCGCCCGCCCCGACTACGGCGATCCGGTCGACGTGCGTCCCGGCGAAATCCCGGTGTTCTGGGCCTGCGGGGTCACACCGCAGGCCGCCGTGGTGGCGTCGAAGGTCCCGTACGCGGTGACGCACGCCCCGGGGCACATGTTCGTCACCGACACCCCGGACAGCCGCTACCAGGTCTGATGGTTCACTGACGCCATGACGACCGTTTCGGAGCCGGTGCTCGGCTCGGCTGCCCGCGCGGTGGCCGACCTGCGGGAACGGGTCACCGCCGGGCAGCTCGCGCCGGGCACCCGGCTGTCGGAGACCTCCTGGACCGGGCCGCTCGGCGTGTCCCGCAACACGCTGCGCGAAGCGTTCAGCACGCTGATCGAGGAGGGTCTCCTGGTCCGCGTCCCGCACCGCGGCGTGTTCGTCGCGACGCTGTCGCCCGCGCAGATCGCCGACATCTACCGGGTGCGGGTCCTGCTCGAATGCACCGCGCTGCGGCAGGCGCCGACCGACCCGCCCCGGGTGGCGGGCCTTCGTACCGCTGTGGACGACGCTGAGCGCCACGCCGCCGCAGGCGACTGGAGCGCGGTCGGCACCGCGAACATGCGGTTCCACGAGCAGATCATCGCGCTGGCCGACAGCCCGCGGCTGAACGCCTGGATGAAGCAGCTGACCGCCGAGCTCCGCCTGGCGTTCGTCGCGGCCTCCGACACGGCGGCGCTGCACCGGCCGTTCGTCCCGCTCAACGCCGAGATCGTCGCGCTGTACGAGGCGGGGGACGCCGCCGGCGCCGCGGACCGGCTGCGGGACTACTTGCTGGACTCCGAGCGGGTGGTCCTCGGCGCGCTCGTCAGGTAGCCGCCCATCCGCGTGAAGTACTCGAGGGCGGGCAGCTCCTTGCCCTCGGACGTCCGCACCGTCCGCACCAGCAGCGCCCGGTTGCGTCCCCGGCGGGCGTCGGCGCCGGCCACGATCGCCACCCCGTCGCCCTCGCGGTAGAAGATCCGCCCCGGCGTGCCGCCGTACACCGCGGCCGACACGTCGGCGGCGAGGATCTCCAGCCGCTCGGCGCCGTGGTAGCAGAACGCCGCCGGGTACGGTGCGGACTGCGCGCGCACCAGCCGCTCCAGCTCCTCGGCCGACCAGGTCCAGTCGATCCGGATGTCCTCTTCGGAGCGCTTGTGGAAGAAGCTGGCCTTCGTGCGGTCCTGCGCGGGGAAGTCCGTGCGGCCGCTGCCCAGCTCGGTCAGCGCGTCCAGCAGGATGGGCTCGATCAGGTCGAGCGTCGCGTGGAAGAGGTCGGTCGCGGTGTCCTTCGGACCCACCGGGATCGCCCGCTGCGCCACGATCGGGCCGGCGTCCAGCGTCGCGTCCATCAGGTGGGCAGTGACGCCGACCTCGGTCTCACCGTTGATCAACGCCCAGATCAGCGGGGAGAAGCCGGCGTAGGCCGGCAGCAGTGCATCGTGGATGTTGAGCGTGCCGAGGCGGGGGAGTTCGAAGATGCGCGGGGGAATCCAGGTGCGCCAGTTGTTCGCGACGATGACGTCTGGAGCCAGCGAACGCAGCGTTTCGTACAGCTCGTCGTCGTCCGGACGGTCCCGTAACAGGACCGGCACGCCGGCGGATTCGGCCAGGTCAGCGACCGAATCGGACCACACTCGCTCGTAGACACCGCCGCCCGGGTGATGGGTCACGACTCCGACGACGTCGTGGTCGGAGTCCAGCAGGGCCCGGAGGGTCCGATGCCCCCAGGTTTGGTAGCCGAACATAACGACCCTCATGCGTCCTCCTGGTTACAACCTCGAAACCACACCCTCGGTTGGGCTATCTTAAGCAAGGCTCGCCTAACTGACCGAGGGTAGGCCCGCGCGGAAACTTAGGTTAGGCTGACCTAAGTTGCGGGAGTCACCTGTGGTCCCGCCGTGCGAGGGGAACGGACATGACTGAGCTCGGGCTCGATCTCGTCGGAATCGGCTTCGGCCCTTCCAACCTGGCGATGGCGATCGCGGTAGCGGAGCACAACGCTCGCCCTCACGACCCGGAGCGGGGTCCGCTGGGGACGGTCGCGACAAGATTCCTCGAGCGGCAGCCGGAGTTCGGCTGGCACCGCGGCATGCTGTTGGAAGACGCCACGATGCAGGTGTCCTTTCTCAAGGACCTGGTGACGCTGCGGAACCCGACCAGCGAGTTCAGCTTCCTGCGGTACCTGCACGACCAGGACCGCCTGGTCGACTTCATCAACCACAAGACGCTCTTCCCGCTGCGCGTGGAGTTCCACGACTACTTCAGCTGGGCCGCCGAGCAGGTCTCCGACCAGGTCAGCTACGACACCGAGGTGATCTCGGTGCTCCCGGTGACCGATGAGAACGGCGACGTGAGCGAAGTGGACGTCGTCGCGCGCAGCGCCGGTGCGATCGTCACCCACCGGGCCCGCAACCTCGTCATCGGCACCGGCCTGCGCCCGCGGATGCCCGCGGGCGTGCAGCAGTCGGCCCGGGTCTGGCACTCCAGCGACCTGCTGCGCAACGTCGGCTCGATCCGCGGCACCGATCCGCGCAGGCTCGTCGTCGTCGGCGCCGGTCAGAGCGCCGCCGAGGCCGTCGCGTTCCTGCACGAGCAGTTCCCGGCTGCCGAGGTCTGCGCGGTGATCTCGCGCTACGGCTACTCGCCCGCCGACGACAGCTCGTTCGCCAACCGGATCTTCGACCCGGGCGCGGTCGACGAGTACTTCGACGCTCCGGACGACGTCAAGCAGGCGATGATGGCCTACCACGGCAACACGAACTACTCCGTGGTGGACATCGACCTGATCCAGGAGCTCTACCGCCGGACCTACCGCGAGAAGGTGCTCGGCCGGGAGCGGCTGCGCCTGCTCAACCTCACCCGGACGACGTCGGTCGAGGAGCGCCCGGACGGGCTCGCGGTCACGCTGCAGTCGCTGGTCAGCGGCGAACGCACGGCGCTCGACGCGGACGTCGTCGTGTTCGCGACCGGGTACCACGAGGCCGACCCGTACGCGGTGCTCGGCGAACTCGGTGACCTCTGCCTGCGCGACGCGCAGGGCCGCCCGCAGGTCGGGCGCGACTACCGGGCGGTCACCGACCCCCGGCTGCGCTGCGGCGTCTACCTGCAGGGCGGCACCGAGCACACGCACGGGATCTCGTCCGCGCTGCTGTCGAACACGGCGGTCCGAGTGGGCGAGGTGCTCGACTCGGTGCTCCAACACCGCGCCGCCACAGTACTGATGGCCGCCTGAGCAACGTGGCCACACTGGTCGACCAGCCTCCCCGGGCCACCAGCGCAACCGCCGCGGCGAACCTTCGCCGCGGCGGCGTGCTGCTGGGCGCGCTGTTACTCCTGGTAGTCGTGTGCGCGCTGAGCCTCCTGCTGGGCACCCGCAACGTCAGCCCCGGCACGGTCTGGGACGCGTTGTTCCACTACGCCGGCACCGACGACCAGTCGATCGTCCGGGACCTGCGGGTGCCGCGGACGGTGCTGGGTCTCCTCGTCGGGGTGGCCTTCGCGGTCTGCGGCGCGGTGATCCAGGCGGTGACCCGCAACCCGCTCGCCGACACCCAGATCCTCGGCATCAACTCCGGGGCGGCGCTGTTCGTGGTGATCGCGATCGGGTTCCTGGGCTTCACCAGCTACTGGTCGTACGTGTGGTTCGCGTTCATCGGGGTCGCGGTCGCGCTGATCGGGGTCTACGTGCTCGGGTCGGCCGGGCGGGGCGCCCCCACGCCGATCCAGCTGACGCTGGCCGGGGTGGCGCTCGGGGCGGTGCTGGAAGGCGCGTCGCAAGGCGTCCGGCTGATCAAGCCGCGGGCGTTCGACTACCTGCGATTTTGGGACGTCGGGTCGCTGGCCGGGCGATCGCTGGACGTCGCGGCCGCGGCGGCGCCGTTCATCGTCGTCGGGACGCTGCTCGCGGTCGCGGTCGCGCGGTCGCTGAACGCGGTCTCGCTCGGCGACGACATGGCCAAAGCGCTGGGCGTCAACCTCGCCCGGACGCGGTTCGTCGCGCTACTGGCGATCATGCTGCTGGCCGGTGGCGGGACCGCGGCCGTCGGGCCGATCTGGTTCCTCGGCCTGGTCGTCCCGCACCTGGCCCGCTGGGTCGTCGGCACCGACCAGCGCTGGATCCTCGGCTTCACGGTCCTCGTCGGGCCGATCGTGATCCTCGTCGCCGACATCGTCGGCCGGCTGATCGTCCGCCCCGGCGAGCTACGGGTCGGGATCGTCACCGCGTTCATCGGCGCGCCGGTCCTGATCTGGTGGATCCGGACCCGCAAGGTGGTGAGCGGGCCGTGACGCTGCCGTTCGTCGCCATCCGCCCCGGGCGGTCGTTCTCGCTGCGCTATCGGGTGCGGACCCTCCTCGTCGTCGCCACGCTCGCCGTTCTCGCGTTCGCGGTCGCCGTGGTGTCGCTGGGCACCGGGGACGTCGTGCTCTCGCCGGGTGAGGTGCTGGCGGCGCTGGTGGGGCAGGGCTCGACGATTGCCGAGCTGGTGGTGCTCGACCTGCGGTTGCCGCGGGTGCTGCTCGCGCTGGCGATCGGCGCGGCGCTGGGGTTGTCCGGCGCGATCTTCCAGGCGCTGACCCGCAACCCGCTCGGCAGCCCGGACATCATCGGCTTCACCACCGGTGCGTTCACCGGCGTCCTCGTCGTCACGGTCTTCATCGGCAACGCGTACTTCCTGGTAGCGGCCGGCGCTCTCGTCGGTTGTCTGGCCACCACGCTGACCGTGTACCTGCTCGCCTACCGCCGCGGCGTCCAGGGATTCCGGCTGATCATCGTCGGCATCGCGATCAGCGCGATCCTGACGTCGATCAACCAGTGGTTCATCATCAAGGTCGACCTGCAGGCCGCGTACGCGGCCACGATCTGGGGCCAGGGAAGCCTGAACGGGCTGGACTGGACGCAGGTCCCGCCGGTGCTCGGGCTGCTCGCGCTGCTGGTGACGCTGCTCGCGATCGGCGGTCCGCGGCTCCAGCTCCTGGAGATGGGCGACGAGATCGCCACCGGCCTCGGCGTCCAGGTGGAGCGCGCCCGACTCACCTACCTCGCGCTCGGCGTCGCACTGATCGCGGTCGCGACCGCGGCCGCCGGGCCGATCGCGTTCGTCGCGCTGGCTTCACCCCAGCTGGCCCGCCGCCTGACCGGCTCGGCCGGGATCGCGCTCACGCCCGCCGCCGCGATGGGAGCGCTGCTGCTGATCGTCAGTGACTGGGTGGCACAGCACGTGTTCGCCCCGATCCAACTTCCCGTCGGCGTGGTCACGGTGACCGTCGGCGGGGCGTACTTCGCCTGGATGCTCGCGCGCGCCGCACGCACCCAGTGACCACCGTGGCGGAATTTCCTACCGGGAGGAGATGCATCATCATGTCGAGTAACCCCTTCGACGACGAGAACGGCCGGTTCAGCGTGCTGGTCAACGACGAGGACCAGCACTCGCTCTGGCCGACGTTCGCCGCGGTACCCGCCGGATGGCGGGTCGTGTTCGGTGCGGACGGCGGCGCGAGCCGGGCCGACGCCCTGGCCTACGTCGAGGCCAACTGGACCGACCTGCGGCCGCGCAGCTTGCGGGAGAGCATGTCCCGCGCGTAGCGCGGTCTGTTTCACGCCGGGGTGGACGAAGGGGATGTGATGGGTTCGGCTAGCAGTGGGCCCGGCGGGAGCCGGGTCCTGATTCGCGCGGTGACGCGGAACGGGCGCCGGTTGACGGTCGGGTCGTTGCTGATCGGCGCGCACCAGACGTGCGAGACGCTGGTGCCGATCCTGATCGGCGTCATCATCGACCGCGCGGTGGCCACCGGCGACCGAAGCAGCCTGGGTTTCTGGGTGGCCGTGCTCGCCGGTCTGTTCACGGTGCTGACGCTGGTCTACCGCTTCGGCGCGCGGCAGCTGATGTTGGCGATCGCCTGGGAGGCCCACCAGCTGCGGATGGAGTTGTCGGGCAAGATCCTCGACCCGCGTGGCATCCGGACCGATCTTCCCGCGGGTGAGCTGCTCACGGTCTCCACCTCGGACGCCGACAACACGTCCTACCTGCTCGACTACATCCCCCGGATCTTCGGCTCGATCGTCGCGACGGTCGTGGCCGCGGTCGCGCTGTTCGTGATCGACGTCCCGCTCGGGTTGCTGGTGCTGATCGGGACGCCGATCGTCCTGGTCGGCCTGCAGCTCAGCTCACCGCTGATCACCAAGCGGGTCGCCAGCCAGCAGGAACTCGCCGGCAAGGCGACGTCGCTCGCCACCGACCTGGTCAGCGGCGTCCGCCCGCTGCGGGGCATCGGTGCCGAGCGGGCGGCGTCCGACCGGTACCACCGGGTCAGCCAGCTCTCGCTGCGCGCGCAGCTGCGGGCCGCGCGTACCCAGGGTGGTTACCTGACCGCCTCGACGACGCTGTCGACGCTGCTGGCGTGCGGTGTTGCGATCCTCGCCGGATATTTCGCGCTGACCGGCCAGATCACGGTCGGGCAGCTGATCACGGTGATCGGCCTCGCGCAGTTCCTGATCGAACCGTTCACGCTGCTCGCGATCGTCCCGAGCTGGGTGGCCGAGGCCCGCGCGTCCGCGAACCGGGTCGCGATGGTCCTGGACGCCGAGCCGCTGCTGCCCCCGGCCGACCGTCCGCTGGCCGACGGACCGGTCCGGGTCGAGCTGGCCGGGCTGCGGTTCGGTCCGCTCGACGGGCTGGACCTACGGATCGAACCTGGTGAAGTGGTCGGCATCGTCGCCACCCAGCCCGCCGACGGCGAGGCGCTGGTGAAGATCCTCTCCGGGCGGGTCGCGCCCGAGGAGTACGAGGGTTCGATCCGGGTCGGCGGTCACCCGCTGCACGAGATCGAACGCGACGTCGTCCGGGCCGCGTTGCTGGTCCAGCCGCACAAGTCCGACCTGTTCGGCGGTTCGATCGAGCAGAACGTGCTGGCCGGGGCAGGCGACCACGACCGGGAGCTCTTCGAGGACGTGCTGCGCAGCTCCGCCGCGGACGAGGTCATCTCGGCGCACCCGGAGGGCCTGGAGCACGTCATCGTCGAGCGGGGCGCGAACCTGTCCGGTGGACAGCGGCAGCGGGTCGCGCTGGCCCGGGCGCTGCTGGTGCGGTCACAGATCCTCGTCCTGCACGACCCGACGACCGCGATGGACTCGGTGACCGAACACGTCATCGCGCAAGGCGTCCGGACGCTGCGCCACTCCGGCGGCGACAACTACACCACGGTGCTGGTGGCGAGCAGCCCGGCGCTGATGGCGATCACCGACCGCGTGATCGTGCTGGACGGCGGCCGGATCGTCGGCGAGGGAACCCACGCCGACCTGGGCGCGGACGACGAGATCTACCGGAAGACGGTGTTGCGATGACGGACGCTCGCGAAATTCTCCCGGTCGCCAGCGCTCGGAAGACCGGCGCCTGGCTCTGGAGCGAGCTGCGCGAACGGCGGCTGGACGCGCTCGGGACGCTGGTCGTGGGCTTGGTGGCCGCGGCGTCGTCGGTCGTGCCGGTGTACGTCCTGGGGTACCTCGTCGACCGGGTGCGGGAGGGCGCGGAGACCTCGGTCATCGTCCGGGTGACGATCGTCGTCGTGGTGGCCGCGGTGCTCGGCGGTCTCGCGACCGGCCTCTCGACGCTGCTGATCGCGCGCCTGTGCGGACGGATCCTCGCCGACCTGCGGGAGAAAGTCGTCGGACGGGCGCTGACGCTGCCCACCCCGGTGTTGGAGCGGGCGGGCAAGGGCGACCTGCTCTCCCGGGTCGGTGCCGACGTCGCCTCGATCGGGCAGGCGGTCTCCGAGACCGTGCCGAACATGGTGTCGTCGCTGCTGCTCGGCGTGCTGAGCCTGGCGGCGATGGCCGGGATCGACTGGCGGCTCGGGCTGGCCGGGGCGGTCGCGGTGCCGCTCTACGTGTTCGCGCTGCGCTGGTACCTGCCGCGGTCCGCGCCCGGGTACAAGGCCGAGCGGGAAGCGATCGCCGAACGGGGCCAGCTGCTCGTCGACAGCTCGCAGGGGTTGCCGACCGTGCACGCCTACCGGCTGGAGCAGCGTCACCTGGGGGAGATCGAGACCGCGTCGGCGCGGGCCCGTGACGTCTCGATTTCGGTCTTCACGCTGTTCACCCGCTTCGTCGGCCGGGTCAACCGGGCCGAGTTCTTCGGGCTGGCAGCGATCCTCGTGGTCGGCTTCCTGCTGGTGGAGAATGGCGCGGTGACGGTCGGTCAGACCTCGGCTGCCGCGGTGCTGTTCCACCGGCTGTTCAACCCGATCGGCATGCTGCTATTCAGCTTCGACCAGATCCAGGCCGGCGGCGCGAGCCTCGCCCGGCTGGTCGGCGTCGTGACGATGCGTACCGAGCCCGAGCCGTCCTCCGACCGAGCTCCGGTCGACGCCTCGCTGGAGCTGTCCGGCATCAACTTCAGCTACGACGGCGCCCACCAGGTGCTGTTCGACGTCGGGTTCCGGGTCGAGCCGGGCGAGCGGGTGGCGCTGGTCGGCTCCACCGGCGCCGGGAAGTCGACGCTCGCGCTGATCGCGGCCGGGTCACTGCGTCCGGAGCGCGGAACCGCGCTGGTCGGCGGAGTCCCGGTCACCGAGCTGGCGCCGGACCAGCTGCGGCGGCAGGTGGCGATCATCAGTCAGGAGACCCACGTGTTCGCGGGCACGCTGCTGGAGGACCTGCAGCTTGCCCGGCCGGACGCCACCCGCGACGACGCGGTCGCAGCGCTGCGGACGGTCGGCGCACTGCGGTGGGCGGAGGCGCTCGAGGACGGCCTCGACACCGCGGTGGGGGAGGGCGGACACGAGCTGACGCCCGCACAGGCCCAGCAGCTCGCGCTGGCCCGGCTCGTCCTGCTCGACCCGGCGATCGCGATCCTCGACGAGGCCACCGCGGAGGCCGGCAGCGCCGGCGCCCGCGATCTGGAGGAGTCGGCGGCCGCGGCCACTGCGGGCCGCACCACGCTCGTCGTCGCCCACCGGCTCACCCAGGCCGCGGCTGCGGACCGGATCGTCGTCCTCGAACACGGCCGGACCGTCGAACACGGGACGCACGCCGAACTCGTGGCGGCCGGAGGCCGCTATGCGCAGCTCTGGCAGGCCTGGGAAGGCCGCACCCCCGCACCGGTGCAGTAACCGCACAGTTACCCCGCGATAGGCAGGACAGACACCATGCAGCGCGACCTCGTTACCCTGAGTGATTCGGTGCGTGCCGAGAGGTTACAAAAGCTGGAATCGTGGAACAACGACACGCATCCAGCCGCCACCAGCACGGTGCCTGCGGGCTTCGTCGCGCAGCTCGCGGCCACTCCGGACGCGTTGGCGCTCGTCGCGCCGGGCGGTGTCCGGCTGACCTATCGCGAGCTGGGCGAGCGGGCGTTTCAGCTGGCACGCGAGCTGCAGCAGGCCGGTCTGCGGCCGGAGGAGGTCGTCGGGGTCAGCCTGCCCCGCTCGGCCGAGATGGTCGTGTCGGTGCTGGCGATCCTGCTGGCCGGGGGCGCGTTCGTCCCGGTCGACCCGGGCTGGCCGGAGCAGCGGCGCAAGCAGGTGCTGACCGACGCGCGGGTGCGGTTCGTGGTCGGGGCGGCTGCTTCGGAGGACGTCCGGGCCTTTCCGGTCGACCTCGGCGACTGGGCCTACGGGGGGCAGCCGGGGGAGCCGTTCCTCGTTCCGCTGGAGGGCGCCGGGCTCGCGTACGTGATCTTCACGTCCGGATCGACCGGGACGCCGAAGGGCGCGATGATCCGGCACGAGGCGATCGCCGAGCGCCTGCGCTGGCAGGTCGAGGAGATCCTGCATTTCGGACCGGGTGACGCGTCGCTGTTCAAGGCGCCGCTGGCGTTCGACATCTCGGTCAACGAGATCCTGCTGCCGCTGGTGTCCGGCGGGTACGTGGTGGTCGCCGAGGCGGGCGGTGAGCGCGACCCGCAGTACCTACTCGACCTGATCGCGGGCGAGAAGGTCACGTTCGTCTACCTTGTTTCGTCCATGCTGGACGCGCTGCTGGAGATGGCGCGCGGCACCGACGCGCTGGCCGGGCTGCGGCACGTCTGGTGCGGCGGTGAGGTGCTGACGCCCGATCTGTTCGAGCGGTTCCGGGCGCAGCTGACGACGACGCTCTACCACGGGTACGGGCCCGCTGAGGCGACGATCGGCGTCTCGCACGTGATTTACCGCGACACCGCCGAGCGGATCGCCACCTCGATCGGGCGGCCCAACCCGCACACGCAGCTCTACGTCCTGGACGACGCCCTCCAGCCGGTCGCGGTGGGGGAGACCGGTGAGCTGTACGCGGCCGGGTTCCTGCTCGGCCGGGGCTACATCAACGCGCCGGGGCTGACCGCGTCCCGGTTCGTCGCCAACCCGTTCGGCGCGCCGGGATCGCGGCTCTACCGCACCGGTGACCTGGCACGGTGGACCGGCGACGGGTCGCTGGAGTTCGTCGGCCGCGCCGACAACCAGGTCAAGATCCGCGGCATGCGGCTGGAGCTGGAGGAGGTCGAGGCCGCGCTGTCCGGGCATCCGGACGTCCGGCAGGCCGCGGTGATCGTCGCGAAGGTGCCGACGGACCACCTGGTCGGGTTCGCCGCGGGGCCGTCCACGCTGACGCCGGACGCGTTGCGGGCGTGGTGTGCCGAGCGGCTGCCCGAGTACATGGTGCCGAGCGTGTTCGCCGTGCTGCCGGAGCTGCCGACCACGACGAACGGCAAGGTGGACCGGGCGGCGCTGGCTGACTACTCGGTGGGGCCCTCGGCGGGTTCCCGCGCGCCCCGGACACCGACCGAACAGGCGCTCTGTGACGTGTTCGCGTCCGTCCTCGGAGTCACCACCGTAGGGGCGGACGACGACTTCTTCGCGCTCGGCGGCGACAGCATCGTCGCGATCGCGGTCGTCCGGCAGGCGCGCAAGGCCGGTCTGCGGGTGCGTCCGCGAGACCTGTTCGCGCGGCCGACCCCGGCGGCGCTCGCGACCGTGGTCACCGCCGTCGAGGCGTCCGCCGGCGTGGCCGCCGACCGCACCGGCCTCGTGCCGCCGACGCCGATCACCGAGTGGCTGCAGGACGCCGGGCCGGCGATGGACGGGTTCTTCCAGGGGATCGTGCTGCGCACGCCGGCCGGCCTCACGGCCGAGTCCCTGCATGCGACGGTCGACGCGGTCCTCGCGGCCCACGACGCGTTACGCACCCGAGTCGTGCCCGCGCCCGGCGGCCGGTGGGCGCTCGAGGTGCAGCCTGTCGGCACGCCCTCAGCAGCCGACGTCGTCACGATCGTCGACGGTGCACCCGACGACGCGGCCGCCGTCGATGCGGCGGTCGCCGCACTCACCCCCCACCTCGTCCACTTCTCGTGGCTACCGGGCGCCCCCGAAACAGCAACGTGTGGTCACGAGGGGCGGCTCATCGTCGTCGCGCACCACGTGATCGTCGACGGGGTGTCGCTGCGGGTCCTCGCGGAGGACCTGGCCACCGCCGCGAGCGGCGCCCCGCTGCCGGCGCCCTCGACGTCGATCAAGGACTGGGCCGCGGCCCTCCGCGACCGCACCCGCGCGGGCGCGTTCGCCGACTCCGAGCAGTACTGGCGCAACGCGGTCAACACCCCCGACCCGACGCTCGGGCGGCGCCCGCTCGACCCGGCCCGGGACACCGTCGCCACCGAGCAAGGGCTGCTGGTCTCGCTGCCGCCGGACGTCAGCGCCCGGCTGCTCGGCCCGGTCCCGGCCGCGATCCACGGCGGCGTCAACGACGCGCTGATCGCCGCGCTGGTGCTCGCGATCGGACGGTGGCGCGATTCCTCGGCGCCGGTCCTGCTGGAGCTGGAGGGCCACGGCCGCGAGGAGGACGTGCTCCCGGGCGACCCGCTCGACCTCTCCCGCACGGTCGGCTGGTTCACGACGCTCTACCCGGTGGCACTCCGGGCGGAGGGCACCGACCTCGGCGACGTCGTCAAGGGCATCAAGGAGCAGTTGCGTGCGGTGCCGCACCGGGGCTTGAGCTACGGCGCCCTGCGGTACCTGGACGGGCGTTCCGACCTCACGGTCGCCCCGCAGATCCTGTTCAACTACCTCGGCCGGTTTGCCGCCGACACCCCCGAGCCGTGGTCGCTGGTCGCCGGGGACGACACCGTGCTCGAACGCCGCGACCCCCGGATGCCGCTGCCCCGCGCCCTCGAGATCAACGCGATCGCGGTCGAGGGCCCGCTCGGCCCGGTGCTCGAAGCGCGGCTGACCTGGCCCGACGGCGTCCTGGACGAGTCGGACGTGGAGACGCTCGCCGGCTACTGGGCCGACCTGCTGACCGCGATCGCCACCGCCCCGGACGTCACCGGCTTCACCCCGTCGGACTTCCCGCTGGTGACGCTCTCCCAGGACGACGTCGACACGCTCGCGGCCGAGACGCCGGGCCTGCGTGACGTCCTGCCGCTGGCGCCGCTGCAGGAGGGCCTGTACTTCCACGCCACGTTCACCCCCGACGCCGACCCGTACGTCGTCCAACAAATCATTGAGCTCAGCGGGCCGCTGGACGCCGACCGCCTCCGGCGGGCCGCCGAAGCGCTCTTCGACCGGTACCCGAACCTCGGCGCGGCGTTCCGGCCGGTCGGGGACGGTACGGTCCGCGCGGTCATCGCCGACCGCGCCCCGGTGCCGTGGCGAACCCACGACCTGACCGGCAGCGACGCGGTCGCGGACCGGATCGCGGACATCGCCGCGGTCGAACGCTCCGAGCCGTTCGACCTGGCCCGGCCGCCCGGCATGCGGTACGCGCTGGTCCGGGTGGCGGCCGACCGGCACGTGCTCGTGCAGACCGTCCACCACGTCCTGGCCGACGGCTGGTCGGTGCCGCTCGTCCTCGGAGACCTGGTCGCGCTGCACGAGGGCACACCCCTGCCGCCCGTCACGCCCTACCGGGAGTTCCTCCGGACGCTGGCCGCCACCGAAGCCGACGTCGACGCGATCGCCGACGCGCTGACCGGGATCGACGAACCGACCCGGCTGGCCGCCGTGCTCCCGGCCCCGGCCGAGCCGGTCGACGGCTTCGGGCGGGTTGACCTCGAGCTGCCCGGCGACCGGCTGCAGACCTGGGCCCGCGAGCAGGGCCTGACCGTCAGCAACCTGCTCGCCGCGGCCTGGGGCCTGCTGCTCGGCCGGGCCACCGACCGGTCGGACGTCCTGTTCGGATCGACCGTCTCCGGTCGCTCCGGCGACCTGCCGGGCCTCGACACGATGGTCGGGCTGTTGATCAACACGGTTCCGGCCCGCGTCCGCTGGGGCGCCGACGACACGCTTGCGGACGTCGTCCGCCGCTACGCCGACGCCCAGCGCGGCCTCGTGGAGCACGAGCACGCGGCGCTCGCCGCCGTCCAGCGGCGGGTCGGGCTGCCCGAGCTGTTCGACACGCTGCTGGTGATCGAGAACTACCCGTTCCCCGGTTCGCCCGAGGGTGCAGCGCTGCGCGTCGCCGGGCTGGACGTCGTCGAGGCGCCGCACTACCCGGTGACGCTGATGGCGCGCCCGGGCGAGGTCGTTCGCCTCGCGATCACCCACGACCGGCGACTGCTGGACGCCGCCGGTGCGCGTGCGCTGCTCCAGCGGTACGCCGCCGTGCTCGGCGCGCTGGTCGACACCCCGGACCAGCGCGCCGCCCGGCTCCCCTTGCTCGACGCCGACGAGCGCGACCACCTGCTCGGAGCGGGCGTCGGCGCGGACGCGGGCCCGGTGGACACCGTGCTCGCGATGTTCGCCGCCGCGGTGACCGCCCACCCGGACCACACCGCGGTGGTCGCCGGGGACACCCGGCTCAGCTATGCCGAACTGGACCGGCGCAGCGCCTCGGTGGCCGCGACGCTGAGCGCGGCGGGCGTGCACCGCGGCGACGTGGTTGCGGTGGTGGCTCGGCGGACGGTGGAGCTGCCGGTCGCGGTTCTCGGTGTGCTCCGGGCGGGCGGGGCCTACCTGCCGGTCGACCCGGCGTACCCGGCGGCCCGGATTCGGCTGATGCTCGAGGTCGCGCAGCCCACGCTGGTGCTGACCGACGGGTCGGCCGAGGTCGACGCCCCGATGCTGCGCATCGCGAACTGCAACGCCGAGCCGTCGGACGTCGTGCGAGTCGCGCCGCTGGACCCGGCCACCGTGATCTTCACGTCCGGCTCCACCGGGCGCCCGAAGGCTGTCGTCGGCACCCACGCCGGGCTGGCCAACCGGCTGGCCTGGGCCCGCCGGTCCTGGACCCCGCCCGGCGACGACATCCGGGTCGCACGCAGTTCGCTGAGTTTCGTCGACGGCACGACCGAGCTGCTCGGCGGGCTGGTCGCGGGTGCCACGATGGTGCTGGCCGACGCGGTGACCGGCGCCGACGGCGCGGTGCTCACCCGGTTGGTGCACGATTCCGGCGCCACCCAGCTGCTCGCGGTGCCGAGCCTCGCGGCGGCGCTGGCCGAGACCGCGTCCGAGCGCCTGGGGGCCGTTCGCCGCTGGATCGTGTCCGGCGAGCCGCTGCGCGGCGACACCGTGCGGGCGCTCGCCGCGGCGAGCCCCGGTGCGGAGATCGTCAACTCGTACGGATCGTCCGAGGTGGCTGGTGACGTTCTGGCCGGACCGGTGCGCCCGGACGAGCCGGTGACGCTCGGCGCCCCGGTGCCGGGTGCGTCAGTCTACGTGCTGGACGCTGGCCTGGGCCTGGTGCCGCCGGGCACCGGAGGCGAGATTTACGTCGGCGGGGTGCAGTTGGCGCTCGGCTACCTCGGGCAGGGTCCGGAGACCGCGGCCCGGTTCGTCGCCGACCCGTTCGGCGCGCCGGGGGACCGGCTGTACCGCACCGGCGACCGTGGGCGCTGGACTCCGGACGGCCGGATCGAGTTCCTCGGCCGGGTCGACGACCAGGTCAAGGTGAACGGGCATCGGGTGGAGCTGCCGGAGGTGGAGTCTGCCCTCCGCCGGGTCCCCGGCGTCGCCGACGCGGTCGCCGCCGTCCGCGCCGCTACCGGCGGCGCGCGCTCCCTCCACGCCTACGTGGTCCCCACTGAGTTGGCGGCACTGTCGCCGGAGGTGGTGCTGGCGGCGCTGCGGGCGGAGCTGCCCGCGCACCTCGTGCCCGCGACCGTCACGCTGATCGACGCGATCCCGCTGCTGCCGAACGGCAAGCGCGACCGGTCCGCCCTGCCCGACCCCGCGTCCGTGCTCACGGCCGAGGAGCCGGCGAGCCCGCGCGCAGAGCAGATCGCTACGCACATCGCCGCTGTCCTCGGGCGTCCTCGCGTCGGCGCCCGCGACGACTTCTTCGTGCTCGGCGGCGACAGCATCACCGCGATCCGGCTCGTCCATCGCCTCGCCAAGGAAGGTCTCCCGCTGTCCACCCAGGACGTTTTCCGCGCCCGCACCGCCGCCGCACTCGACGCGCACCTCGGGGAGACCGTCACCACGGACCCCGAAGCGCTCGGCACGGTGCCGCTGCTGCCGACGCCGGAGCGCTGGTCGGAGCTGGATGACCTGGGCGACTACCGGGTGACCAGCCTGGTCACGACCCCGGCCGGGCTCTCGCTCCCGGTGCTGGAGCGCGCCCTTCAGGTCGTGCTCGACCACCACGACGGCCTGCGGCTCCGCCCCGAGCGGCAGTCCGGCGTGTTCCTCACGCTGGAGGTCCCGCCGCCGGGGACCCGCTCCGCCGCCGACGTGCTCCGCCGCATCGAGCTGCCAGACCCAGCCGGCGCGTCCGCCCTGGACGCCGGCGCGTCCGCCCCTGCTGGCGCCCCATCCGTCCCGGCCGCTGCGTCGGCCTCGGCTGCCGTCGCGTCCGGCCCGACCGCGCTCGACCGGGCCGTCGGCACCGAGTCGGCCGCGGCCGGGATCGACCCGGTGGCCGTGTCCGCATCGATTGCCGTCACCGAGGACGCACCGCTGGCCGTGGTCTGGTTCGACGCCGGTGCCGACCGCGACGGCAGCCTGCTGTTCGTCGCGCACCCGCTGCTGCTCGACGACGCCTCCTGGCCGATCATTCACGCCGACCTCGCGGCCGCCTACGCCGCGACAGCGGACGGACGCCGCCCCCAGCTGCGACCGGTGCCCACGTCGCTGCGGCGGCACGCGCGGCAGGTCGTCGAGGACGCCGGGCGCCCGGAGCGGATCGCCGAGTTCGACACCTGGAAGTCCGTGCTGCGCCCGGGCGCCGACCTCGTGCCCGGAGCGATCGGCGAGGGCGCCACCACCACCCACCGCGCGAGCATCGGCGGCACGGTCGCCGCGTGGCTCGCCGCAGCGCCGGGGGCCACGGCCGAACGCTACGCGCTCGCGGCGCTGCGCCGCGCGGTCGACCGGCTACGGGCCGAGGACGTGCTGCCTGCCGTCACCGACCTGCTGGTGGACGTCGAGCGCACGGCCCGCGACCGGGTCGGCGTCGACGCCGGAAGTGACCTCTCGCGCACGGTGGGGCAGCTCGCGCTGACCGTCCCGGTCCGGTTCGGACCGGCGCCCGAGCCGCGGGACACCCTGCTCGCCGACACCGCGGACACCCTCGCCGCGCTGCCCGACTCCGGCGTGGGCTTCGGCGGGCTGCGTTACCTGCACCCGCGCGCCGGTCGTGCGCTCGCGGCGGCGTCCGCGCCGCAGGTGCTGCTGCGGCTGGCCGGCTTCGGGCAGGCGTCGGAGTGGGAGCGCTCGGTGTGGGAGCGCCAGGTGCTGCCGCCGTCCGGCGATCCGTTCCTCGGCGACTGGTACCTCGTCGAGTGCGATCTCGCCGCTGGCCGGACCGCCGACGGCCCGGTGGTCGAGCTGACGCTGCGCCACACCGCTGATGCGCCGGACGAGCCCGCCGGCGCGCGGCTCGCCGTCGAATGGCAGGCCGCCCTGGCCGAGTTCGCCGAAGCCGCTCTCCACGCCGAGCAGAGCACCCAGCACCCCGCCCACGGCGGAGCACCCGCCGCGGCCCAAGGCCGGCCCACCGGCGGCCCCCCGCCTGCTGGCGGTGCCTCGGCCGCCGATGGCGCCCCGCGCGCGGCGGCCACGCCCGCCGGCGAGGCAACGCCTGCCGGGCAGTCGGGCGCCGGGCGGCCGGGCGCGGGCCGGTCGGCAGCGCAGGTGCGGCTCACGCCGGAGCGGCTCTCCACGGTGAAGCTCACGCAGGACGAGATCGACGCCGTCGTCGCGGCCGCTCCCGTGCCGGTCGCCGACCTCTGGGGCCTCTCGCCCCTCCAGCGGGGCGTCTACTTCCAGGCGTCCTACGAGGGCACCACCGGCACCTACGTCGCGCAGAACGTCTTCCACCTCGACCGCCGCCTCGACGTCGACGCGCTCACGCTCGCGTTCCGCGCGCTGCTGCGCCGCCACCCGACGCTGCGCGCCGGGTTCACCGCCACCGGTCTGTCCACTCCCGTCCAGTACATCGCGGCCGACCTCGACGCGAGGGTCACCGAGATCGAGGCACCGGACGAGGAAACCCTGAGCGCCGCGATCGCCGAGGACCGCGACCGCCCGTTCGACCTCACCCGGCCACCGCTGGTCCGCCTCACGGTCGTGCACGGCCCGAGCAACCACGACCTGCTGCTGCTCACCCCGCACTTCCTGCTCTGGGACGGCTGGTCCCGCGAATTGGTGCTCCGCGACCTGTTCGCGCTGTACGACTCGCGCGGCAGCCGGGGCGCGGTGCCGGACGAGGGCGCCGGGTTCCCCGACTACCTGCACTGGATCGCCCGTCAGGACGCCGACGCCTCCCGCCGCGCTTGGTCGACCGCACTGTCCGGACTGGAGCCGACGCTGCTGGTCCCGGCCGCGGTCGGACGCGAGCCGATCCTCTCCGACCGCGTCCTCGCCGCGCTGCCCGCCGACGTCACCGCGCGGCTCGGCGACCGGGCCCGCGCAGCAGGCGCGACGCTGAACTCGGTGCTCACCGCCGCGATGGGCCTGCTGCTCGGCGCCGAGACCGGCAGCGCCGACGCTGTGTTCGGCACCACCGTCGCCGGGCGCCCTGCGGACCTGCGCGGCGCCGAGAACGTCGTCGGCCTGTACTTGAACACGGTGCCGGTGCGGGTCACCGCCCGCCCCGACGCGACCGTCGCCGACCTCGCCCGCCGCGTCCAGGACGACCGCGTCGACCTCACCCCGCACGACTACCTGGGCCTCGGCGACATCCAGCGGGTCACCGGTGCGGAGCAGCTCTTCGACACGCTCTACGTCCTGCAGAACTTCCTCGCCGACGAGACGTTCAGCGACCTGGAAGCCGCCCAGGGCATCACGGCCGTCGACTACCACGACACCACGCACTACCCGCTGACCTGGGTCCTCACCCCGGGGGAGCGGCTCGCGGTGAAGCTGGAGTACCGGCCGGACCTGGTGACGGCCGCCGAGGCGCAGTCCCTGATGGACCGCTTCACCCGCCTGCTCACGACGCTGGCCGACAGCCTCGACCGTCCGGCCGCGAGCCTCGACCTGCTGCTCGACGCCGACCGCGCCGCGCTGGCCGCGGACTGGGCGTCAGGCGCGCACGACATCGGCGACGCGACGATCGCGGACCTCCTCGCCGAGCGCGCCGCCCGGATCCCGACCGAGACCGCGCTGGTGGCAAAGGAAGGCACGGTCACCTACGCGGAACTGGACGCCCGGGTCAGCAAGCTCGCCCGTCTACTGCGCGCGAACGGCGCCGGGCCGGAGCGGATCGTCGCGCTCGCGCTTCCGCGTAGCGTCGATATGGTCGTTGCGTTGTTCGCGGTGCTGCGGTCCGGCGCGGCCTACCTGCCGCTGGAGCTCGACCACCCGACCGAGCGACTCACCGACATCATCGACGACGCCCGCCCGGCGCTGCTGCTGACGACGAACGCCCATCTTGCCCTCGCCGACGCTCAGCACACGTTCGGTGGCCAGGTGCTCGTCCTGGGTACTCCGGCGGTGGAGGCTGCCCGCGCCGCCCAACCCGCGGGCCCGCTGCCCGCCGCGGAGGGGTTCACGCTCGACCACCCCGCGTACGTGATCTACACGTCGGGCTCCACCGGTAAGCCGAAGGGCGTCGTCACGCCGTACCGCGGGCTGACGAACATGCAGCTCAACCACCGCGCGGAGATCTTCGACCCGACCGTGGCCAGGGCCGGCGGCCGTCGCCTGCGGATCGCCCACACTGTGAGCTTCTCGTTCGACATGTCGTGGGAGGAGTTGCTCTGGCTGGTCGAGGGCCACGAGGTCCACGTCTGCGACGAGGAGCTGCGCCGGGACGCCGTCGCGCTGGTCGCGTACTGCCAGGCGAACCGGATCGACGTCATCAACGTGACGCCGACCTACGCCCACCACCTGTTCGACGCCGGGTTGCTCGATCCGGCCGGCTACCCCCCGTGCCTGGTGCTGCTCGGTGGCGAGGCGGTCAGCGACACCGTGTGGGAGCAGCTGTCCGCGCCGGACGGCCCCGCCGGTTACAACCTGTACGGCCCGACCGAGTACACGATCAACACGCTCGGCGGTGGCACCGCCGACTCGGCGACGCCGACCGTCGGCACCCCGATCTGGAACACCCGCGGCTACGTGCTGGACGGGTGGCTCCGGCCGGTGCGGCCGGGCGTCGTCGGTGAGCTGTACATCGCCGGGGCCGGTCTGGCGCGCGGTTACCTCAACGCGTCCGGGCTGACCGCGAGCCGCTTCGTCGCCGACCCGCACATCCCGGGCGGGCGTATGTACCGGACCGGTGACCTGGTGCGGCAGCGGCCCGATGGCAACCTCGATTTCCTCGGCCGCAGCGACGACCAGGTGAAGATCCGGGGGTACCGGATCGAGCTGGGCGAGGTCGAGGCCGCGCTGTCCGCGCTGCCGGAGGTGCGCCAGGCCGCGGCCGTGGCCTGGACCGACCCGGCGACGAACACGAAGCTGCTCGCCGCGTATCTGGTGCCGGCGGGTGACGGCGCGGACCTGCCGCTGAAGGTTCGGGCCACCCTCTCCGGGCGGCTGCCCGACTATCTGGTGCCGACCCGGTACGGCGTGGTCGACGAGTTGCCGCTGACCGTCAACGGCAAGCTCGACGTCAAGGCGCTGCCGGTGCCCACGCCGCCCGGTGGTGGCCGCACCAGGGCACCGCGGGACGCCGCCGAGACCGTGCTCTGCGACATCTACGCCGACGTGCTGGGGCTGCCCGAGGTCGGCATCGACGATGACTTCTTCGCGCTTGGTGGGGACAGCATCTCGTCGATCGCGGTGTCCGGTAAGGCGCGCGCGGCCGGGCTGTCGCTCACCCCGCGCGACATCTTCCGCCGCCGGACCGTGCAGGCGCTGGCGGCGGCACTCCCCACCGGGCCGGTGACGGCGGCGCCGGCCACCGTCGACAGTGGCGTCGGGACGGTCGCGCTGACGCCGATGCTGGCCGAGACCGAGCAGGCCGAGACACCGCTGAGCGGCTTCTACCAGTCGCTCGTGGTGCGCACCCCGGTGACTTTGCAGCGCGATCAGCTCGAACAGCTCCTCCAGGCGCTGGTAGACCGCCACGACCTCCTCCGAGCCCGCCTGACCCACCCCGCCGAGCCCGCGCCCGCGCCCGCCGCGGAGGCCGGCCCTGCCGCGCCCGCCGGGCCCGCGCCCGCCACGCCCGTGCCTGCGGGGGCTGAGTCCGCGGCGGCCGCGGCCGGGGGCTCCGGCGCTGACGCGCCCGGCTGGGCGCTGGAGGTGCCGCCGGTCGGCGCGGTGGATGCGGCGTCGCTGCTCGTCGCGAGCGGCACGCTCGACCCGGAGGCGACGGCGGCGCAGCTCGACCCCGCGGCCGGCGTGATGCTCCGCGCCGTGTGGGATCCCGCCACCCGGCGGCTGCTGCTCGTCGTCCACCACCTCGTCATCGACGGCGTCTCGTGGCGGATCCTCACCGCCGACCTCGCCACCGGCTGGAAGCACCTGCAGGCCGGCGACGCCGTGCACCTGGACCCCGTCCCGACGAGCTTCCGCACCTGGGCGGACCTGGTCCGCGGCGCGGACGTCGAGCCCGACCGCGCGTACTGGCGGGACGTGCTCGCCACGCCCGACCCGCTGCTCGGCAGCCGCGCGGCCGACCCGACCGTCGACACCGGCGCGACCGTGGCGTCGGTGAGCTTCGAACTGCCGCCCGACGTCACCGGCGACCTGCTCGGACGCGTCCCGGCAGCGATCCGCGGGCGAGTCAACGACGTCCTGCTCGCCGGGTTCGCGCTCGCGCTCGCCGAGTGGCGGCGCGGCCGTGCGCCCGAGAACAGTTGGGGTCACGAGACGAGCCCGACGCTGCTCAGCCTGGAGGGCCACGGCCGCGAGGGCGAACTCTTTGACACCGCGCCCGACCTCTCCCAGACCGTCGGCTGGTTCACCGCGATCCACCCGGTCCGGCTCGACCCGGGCACGCTGCGCTGGGACGACGTCGTCAGCGGGGGCCCGGCGCTGGTGGCGGCGGTCAAGGCGGTCAAGGAGCAGCTCCGCACGATCCCGTCCAAGGGCCTGAGCTACGGCGTCCTGCGCTACCTGCGGGGCGGCGACGGCTGGGACACCCGACCGCAGATCCTGTTCAACTACCTCGGCCGCTTCGGCGCCGACCCGGACGAGGACTGGGCAGGCGTCGAAGCGCTCCGCGAGGGCGTCGACCCGAGCAACCCCGCGATGACCCTGGAGGTCAACGCACTCGCCCAGGACGGCCCGGACGGCCCGACGTTCACCGCCACGCTGGCCTACCCGACCGGTATCTTGCGCGCGGACGAGGTCAGCGCGCTCGCCGACCGGTGGTCGGACGCGCTGCGCGCGCTGGCGCGCTGCGCCGACCTGGCCGGCGCCACCCCGTCGGACTTCCCGCTGGTTTCGCTCCTCCAGGCCGATGTGGACGCTTTGGAAGCGCACCCGTCCGGGCTGCGAGACGTCCTTCCGCTGCTGCCGTTGCAGGAAGGCATGTACTTCCAGTCGAGCATCGCCGACGCGGGACGGGACAGTTACGTCGTCCAGCAGGTCGCGCGGCTCACCGGCCGGGTCGATCCAGCCGCGCTGCGGCGGGCGGTCGAGGCGACCGTGGCACGGCACGACGCGCTGCGGGCGAGCTACCGCCCGCTGATCGACGGCCGAGTCGTCCAGGTGATCGCCGACCATGTCGACGTTCCCTGGGCCGAGTTCGATCTCTCCAGGCCCGATCCGGCCGGCGCCGATCCGACCGGCGCTCCCGGCGGCGAGACCGGGACCGTCGGCGGCGACCCTGGGACCGCCGGCAGCGACGCCGGGTTGGCGGGCGCCGAGGCCGGGACGGCGGCGCGCTCGGTCGAGCTGGAGCGCATCTGTGCTGAGCAGCTCGCCGCACCGTTCGACCTGGCCGAGCCGCCGCTGCTGCGGTACGCGCTGGTGTCACTCTCGGAGAACGAGCACCGGCTGGTCGAGACCATGCACCACCTGCTCGCCGACGGCTGGTCCTACCCGCTGGTGTTCAGCGACGTCGTCGAGTCGTACGAGCGCGGCCGGTCTGGTGCCGGGTACGCGCTGGCCGAGCCGCCGGTGACGTTCGCCGATCACGTCGCCGCGGTCGTGGGGCGCGACCGCGACGCCGCGCGGGAAACCTGGGTGCGCGCGCTGACCGGCGTCGAGCCGACCACGCTCGTGCCGGTCGACGCGAGCTACGTCCCGGACCGGCACGACAGCGCGTTCCGAACGCTCACCATGGAGCGCGCTGACGCGCTGACCGCCGCTGCCCGCGCGCACGGCGTCACCGTGAGCACGTTCCTGCACGGTGCCTGGGGGCTGGTCCTCGGCGGACTGCTCGACCGCGACCGGGTGGTGTTCGGCTCCACGGTGTCCGGACGCGGCGGCGAGCTGCCGGGCGTCGAGAACATCGTCGGGCTGCTGATCAACACGATCCCGGTGCCGATGCACTGGACGCCCGCCGAGACGCTCGGCACCGTCCTCACCCGCCTGCACGACCAGCAGACCGACGTCCTCGACGTGCAGCAGGTCGGGTTGGCGGAGCTGGCCCGCGCGGTCGGCGTCCGGGAGTTCTTCGACACGATGGTCGTGGTTGAGAACTTCCCGGCGGTCCGGGGCTCCGACCGGCCGGACGAGCTGACCGTCGAGGGGTTCACCGGCACCGACTCGCCGCACTACCCGCTGGCGCTGGTCGCGTTCCCCGGCGAGGGCCTGACGCTCGAGCTCAAGTACGACGTCGGCCTGGTCGGTGCGGGCGACGCCGAGCGTCTGCTGGCC
Organism: Cryptosporangium aurantiacum; assembly: GCF_900143005.1. Classification (NCBI taxonomy): domain Bacteria; kingdom Bacillati; phylum Actinomycetota; class Actinomycetes; order Cryptosporangiales; family Cryptosporangiaceae; genus Cryptosporangium; species Cryptosporangium aurantiacum. The sequence continues at coordinate 135,957 of NZ_FRCS01000014.1, read as the reverse complement.
CGGGTCGAGCACGTGCTCGATCAACTCGTCGCGGGCCTCGACACCCCGGTCGCGCGCCTCGACCTGCTGCTCGCCGACGAACCGCGACCCACGCCCGGTGCCAGCGCGACCGATCGCGGCCAGATCGAGACCGGGGCGCGGCCGGACGCCGCAGCGTCCGTGGCCGGTCTCGGGCTGATCGCGACGCTGGTGGACGCGTTTGCGAGCGCGCCGACGGCGGCCGACGCGGTTGCGGTGAGCTACCGGGACACCGCGTTGACGTACGGGGAGCTGGATGCGCGATCGAACCGGCTCGCCCGGCTCCTGATCGCGCGGGGAGTGGGCCCGGAGGACCGGGTCGCGATCGCCCTGCCCCGCTCCGCCGATCTCGTCGTCGCGCTGCTCGCGGTGCTCAAGGCGGGCGCCGCGTACCTGCCCATCGACATCACCGCGCCGGCCGGCCGCCTGCGGTACATCCTGGCCGACGCCGCCCCGGCCGCCCTGATCGGCGAACCGGCCACGCTCGCCGGCCTGCAGTTGCCGGGAGCGCCGGCCACGCTCGCCGGCCTGGAGTCTGCGGTGCCGACCGCGCTCGCCGGCCCGGAGGCCGGGGAGGCGGCCACGCTCGCCTACCCGGAATCCGCGGTGCCGCTGGTCGCGGTCGATGACCCGGCGCTGCGCGAGTACCCCGCCGGGCCGGTCACCGACGTCGACCGGCGCGCGCCGCTGCACGCCGACAACACCGCGTACGTGATCTACACGTCCGGCTCCACCGGCAAGCCGAAGGGCGTCGCGGTCACCCACCGTAACGTCCTGGCGCTGTTCGCCGCGGCCGACGAGCACTTCACGTTCGGGCCGGACGACGTGTGGACGATGTTCCACTCGTACGCGTTCGACTTCTCGGTCTGGGAACTGTGGGGCGCGCTGCGATACGGCGGCAAGCTCGTCGTCGTCGACCCGGACGTCGCGCGGGACCCGGCGCAGTTCCGGATTCTGCTGCGTGACGAGTCCGTCACCGTCCTCAACCAGACGCCGTCGGCGTTCTACCCGCTGATCGAGGCCGACCGCGAGGCGACCGGCGACCTGGCGCTGCGGTACGTGATCTTCGGCGGCGAGGCGCTCGACCTGGGCCGGTTGGCGCCCTGGTACGCGCGCCACGCCGAGGATGCCCCGCGCCTGGTGAACATGTTCGGCATCACCGAAACCACCGTCCACGTGACGTTCCGCGCGCTGTCGGCGGACGACACCGCAGCCGGATCGGTGATCGGCGACGCGCTGCCCAGCCTACGCGTGTACGTGCTCGACCGGGCGCTGCGGCCGGTGCCACCGGGTGTGGTCGGCGAGATCTACGTCGCGGGGGAGCAGCTCGCCCGCGGGTACCTGGACCGGCCGGGGCTGACCGCGAGCCGGTTCGTCGCGAACCCGTTCGGGCCGGGGCGCCTCTACCGTAGTGGCGACACCGCGCGCTGGACCGCCGACGGGGACCTGGTCTACCTCGGACGGTCGGATCACCAGGTGCAGATCCGGGGGTACCGGGTCGAGCTGGGGGAGATCGAGACCGCGCTGCTCGCGCGGGACGAGATCGCGAACGCGGCCGCGGTGGTTCGCCGCGATGACCAGGGACGCGACCGGCTCGTGGCTTACGTGGTGCCGCGTGCTGAGCTCGAGGTGGACGCCGTGCGCGCGGCGTTGGAGGGCACGCTGCCCGGCTACATGGTGCCGTCCGCGATCGTGCCGCTGGAGGCCCTGCCGCTGACCGTGAACGGCAAGCTCGACCGCGCGGCGCTACCGGCCCCGGAGGCCCTGCGCACACGGCGCGGTCGCGCCACCGGTTCCCACGGACCCGCCCCGGAGCCGGCCCGCGCCGGCGGGCCGACGCTGCGCGGGCCGACGGCTGCGGCGGTGGCATCGAGCGGCGATGCCCCTTCCGGTGGCCACCGTCCGGCGGTGGCGCCGCGGCTCGCGTCGATATCGGAAAGGGAAGCGAGCACGGGCCTGCAGGTGCTGCAGGAGGAGTTCGCGGCGGTGCTGGGGCTCGACGTAGTCGAGCCGGACGAGGACTTTTTCGCGCTCGGCGGGGACAGCATCATCGCGATCCAGCTCGCGAACCGCGTCAAGCGGCGCGGGCTGGCGATCAGCCCGCGGGACGTGTTCGTGCACCGGACCCCGGCCGCGCTCGCGGAGACGGTGGCGCCAGCGCCGGTCGTTGCGGCCCCCAGGCGCTCCGACGGTGTCGGTGAGGTGGCGCTGCTGCCGATCGTGAGCCGGCTCGCCGAGCTGGGTGGGCGGATCGACCGGCACAACCAGTCCGAGCTGCTGCTCGCGCCGCCCGGTCTCGACCGGGCCCGGGTGACCGCGCTGGTGGACGCGTTGGTGGCGCACCATGACGCGCTGCGGCTCCAGCTGCATCGGCCGGTGCCGGTGCTGTGGTCGCTGGAGGTGCGTGCGGCCGCCGAGGCGGCGGTGACCGTGGTGGATGCCGTCGGGATGGACTCCGAGCGGCTGCGGGAGCTGATCGGCGACGAGTCGGATGCCGCGGCGGACCGGCTCGACCCGGAGGCCGGCCGGGTGCTGGAGGTGGTGTTCTTCGACCGCGGCCCGGACGCCCAGGGCAGGCTGCTGCTCGTCGCGCACCACCTGGTCGTCGACGGGGTGTCCTGGCGGATCCTCGTCGAGGACCTGGCGCACGGGGTGTCGGAGCCCGCGCACACGTCGCTGCGGTCGTACGCCCGCACGCTCACCGAAAACGCCGGGCAGACCGCGCGGCTGACCGAGTTCGAGCACTGGACGCGTGTGCTCGCGCCCGGTGGTGAGCTGGATCCGGCGGCCTCGACGGCCGGGCTGACCGTGGGCGGCACCCGGGACCACGTCGTGACGCTGCCGCCCTCGGTGACCGCGCCGCTGCTCACCAGGGTTCCGGCCGACGCCGGTGTGGATGTGACCGAGACGCTGGTCGCCGGGTTGCACCGGGCGGTCGCGGCGTGGCGGGGCGACGACCACCCGCTCGTGCTGGACCTGGAGCGGCACGGTCGGGAGCCGATCGACGGAGCGGACCTGTCCCGGACCGTCGGCTGGTTCACCGCGATCGCACCGGTGCGGCTGCCGTCGCCGGAAGCCGGTTCGACCGCGCTGCTGCACCAGGTGCGCGACGCGCTGCGGGCGGCTCCGGACCGCGGTCTCGGGTACGGGCTGCTGCGGTACACGAACCCGCGGACCGGCCCGGCGCTCGCGCGGCTCGGGACGCCGCAGGTGCTGTTCAACTACCTCGGCCGGTTCCCGGTCGGGCGGACCGGGGACTGGGACACGGCGCCGGAGGTGGATGCGCTGCGGGTGGGGTCCGATCCGGACCTCGGTACGCCGTACCTGCTCGAGGTGAACGTGGAGTGCCACGACACCGCCGCCGGGCCGGAGCTTCGGGCGGTGTTCACGTACCCGTCGGACGGTTTGCCGTTGGACGACGTGCGGGTGATCGCCGACGCGTGGACGGCCGCCCTCACCGAGCTGTCCGGGGTGCGGACGCCGCTGGTCGACGTCGATCCGGACCTGATCCCGGCCGACGCCGAGGACGTGTGGCCGCTCTCGCCGCTGCAGGAGGGCCTGTTCTTCCAGGCTCGCTTCGCCGGTGATTCGGACGTCTACGTCGCGCAGAACGCGTTCGACTTCGCCGGGCGGGTGGACGCCGACGCGCTGGCCAGCGCGTACGCCGCGGTGCTGGAGCGGCACCCGGCGATGCGGCTGGGCTTCCTGGCCGACGGGTTGCCGCGGCCGGTCGCGTTCGTCGGGGCTTCGCTCGACCCCGGCGTCACCGTCGTGGAGGGTTCGGACGTGGACGCGGTGACAGCCGCGGACCGATCCGTGCCGTTCGACCTGGCCGCACCACCGCTCTCCCGGCTCACCATCGTCCGGGGGGCGGACGGCACCGACCGGGTGCTGTTCACCTACCACCTGCTGCTCTGGGACGGCTGGTCCCGGGAACTGGTGCTCCGCGACCTGTTCGCCGCCTACGCCGCGTTCCGCGCGGGGTCACCGTGGCAGCCGGATCCGGTCCCGGCCGGTTTCCCCGACTACCTGCGCTGGCTGGCCCGGCAGGACGCTGCGGCGTCCGCGGACGCCTGGCGGACCGCGCTGGCCGACGCCGAGCCGACCGTGCTGTTCCCGGCGGCGGTCGGGACGGCGCCGGTGCTCGCGGAGAGCCTCGCGCTGGAGCTGTCCGCCTCGCGCACCGACGCGGTGGCAGAGGCGGCGCGGAGCTGCGGCGTCACGCTCAACGCGGTGCTGACCACCGCGCTCGGACTGGTGCTGGCCTACGAGGCCGGCGCGCCGGACGCCGTGTTCGGCACCACCGTCGCCGGGCGCCCCACCGAGCTGGACGGCGTCGACGAGGTCGTCGGCGTGTTCCTCAACACGGTGCCGCAGCGGGTCCGGCTGGGCGCGACCGACGCGGTGCGGGACGTGCTGCGCCGGGTCCAGCTCGACCACGTCGACCTGATGCCGCACCAGTACCTGGGGTTGGGCGACATCCAGCGGGCGGTCGGCCGCGGCACGCTGTTCGACAGCCTCTACGTGCTGCAGAACTTCCTCGACGACGACACGTTCACCGACCTGGAGTCCACGCACGGGTTCGAGACCGCGCAGGCGGTCGACGCCACGCACTATCCGCTGACGTGGGTGGCCACGCCGGGGCGCCGGCTGCGGGTGCGGCTGGAGTACCGGCCGGACGTCGTGGAGCGTTCTCGCGCGGAGGCGCTGCTGGCGCGGTTCGGTGCGGTGCTCGACGCGCTGGTCGGCGATCCGTCCGCCGCGCTGGCCGACGTCCCGCTGGGCCTGCCGTCCGAGGACGCGGCGCGGGTCGCGTCGTGGGCGTCGGCGCAGCACGCGTTCGACGAGACGACGATCGCGGAGCTATTCGCCGAGCGGGCCCGGCTCTCGCCGGATGCTCCGGCGCTGACGTTCGAGGGCACGACGCTCACGTACGCCGAGCTGGACGCACGGATCAACCGGCTGGCGCGTTTCCTGCTCTCCCGCGGTGCCGGGCCGGAGACCGTGGTGGGGCTCGCGCTGCCGCGTTCGCTGGACGTCGTCGTCGCGCTGTTCGCGGTGCTCGCCACCGGCGCGGCCTACTTGCCGCTGGAGCTGGACCTGCCGGACGAGCGGCTGCACACGATGATCGCGGACGCGCAGCCGTTGCTGGTGCTGGCGGCGTCCACGCGCCTCGCCGACGCGAGCGTGGAGCTCTTCCCGGACACGTCCGGGTTCTCCGACGCCGCGCTGACCGCGGAGGAACTGGGCGCCTTCGCTCCCGGGACGCCGGGCCGGCTGGACCACCCGGCGTACGTGATCTACACGTCGGGCTCCACCGGTAAGCCGAAGGGCGTCGTCACGCCGTACCGCGGGCTGACGAACATGCAGCTCAACCACCGCGCGGAGATCTTCGCGCCGGTGGTCGCGGCGACCGGCGGACGGCAGTTGACGATCGCCCACACCGTGTCGTTCTCGTTCGACATGTCGTGGGAGGAGCTGCTCTGGCTGGTCGAGGGGCATCACGTCCTCGTCTGCGACGAGCAGCTGCGGCGGGACGCGACGGAGCTGGTGGCGTACTGCCGGGCGAACCGGGTCGACGTGATCAACGTGACGCCGACCTACGCCCAGCACCTGCTCGACCTCGGGTTGCTCGATCCGTCCGGGCACCCGCCGTGCCTGGTGCTGCTCGGCGGTGAGGCGGTGGCCGAGACGCTGTGGGCCGCGCTGCGCGACGCCGATGGCGTTCTCGGGTACAACCTGTACGGCCCGACCGAGTACACGATCAACACGCTGGGCGGTGGCACCACCGATAGCGCGACGGCCACGGTCGGCCGCCCGATCTGGAACACCCGGGGTTACGTGCTCGACGCGTGGCTGCGGCCGGTGCTGCCGGGCGTCCCGGGTGAGCTGTACATCAGCGGCGCCGGGCTGGCCCGCGGATACCTGGGGCGGCCGGGGCTGACCGCGGAGCGGTTCGTCGCCGATCCGTGGGTGCCCGGTGGGCGGATGTACCGCACCGGTGACCTGGTGCGGGAGCGGGCCGACGGGAACATCGACTTCCTCGGGCGGACCGACGACCAGGTGAAGATCCGGGGGTACCGGGTCGAGCCGGGGGAGATCCGGACCGCGATCGAGGAGCAGCCCGGGATCCGGCAAGCCGCGGTCGTGGCGATGGCCGGTACGGGTGGGGCGAAGCGTCTGGTCGCGTACCTGGTGCCGAGCGCCGACGCGGCCTCGGCGGCCGGTGCGGGCTCGGCGGTTGGCGCGGCCTCGGCGGTCGGTGCCGGCGCGCCCGCGGGTTCGGCCGACGCCGCCGGCGGCGGCCTGGTCGAGGCGGTGCGGGCCGCGCTCGCAGCGCGTCTGCCGGCGCACATGGTCCCGTCCGCGTTCGCGGTGGTGGACGCTCTGCCGCTGACCGTCAACGGCAAGCTCGACACCGCTGCGCTGCCGGTTCCGGCGGCGGCCGCATCGAAGTCCCGCCCGCCGCGCGACGAGCGCGAGGAACGCCTCTGCGCGCTGTTCGCCGACGCGCTGGAGGTCGAATCGGTCGGCCCCGAGGACGACTTCTTCGACCAGGGCGGCCATTCGCTGACCGCGATCCGGCTGCTCGGTGCGGTGCGGTCGGAGTTCGGCGGTGACGTCTCGCTGCGGACGCTGTTCGACACCCGGACGCCGGAGCGGCTGGCGGCGGCGCTGACCGACGCGGGACCGGCCGCGGCGCCGCTGAGCCGCCGCCCGGCGGGCGAGGCGCCGGTGCTGTCGGCAGCGCAGCAGCGGCTCTGGCTTCTCGACCAGCTCGACCCCGGCTCCAGCGCCTACAACTACCCGCTGCTGGTGCGGCTGCACGGCCGGCTCGACCTGGACGCGCTGCGCGCGGCGGTGGACGACGTCGTGGCGCGGCACGAGATCCTGCGGACGCTGCTGCCGGTCGTCGACGGCGCGCCGGTCGCCCGCGTGGTGCCCGATCCCCGGGTTCCCGTGGAGGTCGTGCCGGGCGACGAGGCGCTGATCGCCGCCGCCGTGGCCCGCCCGTTCGACCTCGCGCACGAGCTGCCGCTGCGGGTCCTCGCGGTCTCGTCGGAACACGACACCGTGCTCGCGCTGGTCCTGCACCACATCGCGATGGACGAGTGGTCGGACGGGCCGCTGCTGCGCGACCTCGACGTCGCCTACCGGGCCCGGCTCGCCGGCACCGCACCGGAGTTCGACGCGCTGCCGGTGCAGTACGCCGACTACGCGCGCTGGCAGGACGGCGTCCTGGAGGGCCGGGCGGCGGCCGAGCGCGACTACTGGGTGCGCCGGCTCGACGGCCTGCCCGCGGAGATCGCGCTCCCGGCGACCGGCCCCAGGGGATCCGGGCAACCCGCCGGCCTGGTCTCGCTCACGCTGCCGTCGTCGCTGGTGGAGCCGTTGCGAGCGCTGGCGGCGACCGAACAAGCGAGCCTGTTCATGGTGCTGCACGCCGCGCTGGCGACGCTGTTGCACCGGCACGGCGCGGGCGACGACGTCCCGATCGGCAGCCCGACGTCCGGCCGGGGCGACGAGGCGCTCGCCGAGCTGGTCGGGTTCTTCGTCAACACGGTCGTGCTGCGGGCGGACCTGTCCGGCGCGCCGTCGTTCGCCGAGCTGGTGCGCCGGGTCCGGGACGTCGACCTGGCCGCGTTCGACGCCGCGACGCTGCCGTTCCAGCAGGTCGTCGAGGCGGTGAACCCGCCGCGCGAGCCGGGCCGGAACCCGCTGTTCCAGGTCATGATCGGGTATTTCATGCGCCCGGCTGCGGCGGACAGCCTGCTCGGGCTGCCGGTCGGGGAGGCGCCCGAGTTCGCGGCCGATCCGAAGGTCGACCTGAACGTGACGTTCATCGACGGCGGCGACGGGCTCGAGGTGACGCTGGAGTACGACGCGGGCCGGTTCGACGCGGACACCGCCCAGCGGTTGCTCGACCGGCTCGTCGTCCTGCTGACCGATGTGGGCGCACGGCCGGAGACGCCGGTCGGGACCGCGCGGATGCTCACGCTGTCCGACCGCGCCGAGCAGCGCTCCTGGGGCACCGGTGACCCGCTGCCGCCGACCGAGCGGACCTGGGTGGACGCGTTCGCCGCGCAGGTGGGGCTCGCGCCCGAGGCCACGGCCCTGGTCGCGGGGGAGTCCTGGACCTACGCCGAGCTGGACGCCGCCTCCGCCCGGTACGCGGTGCGGCTGGCCGAGCTCGGCGTCGGGCCGGAGAGCCTGGTCGGGATCTCGCTGCCGCGCACGCCCGACCTGCTGGCCGCGGTGATCGGCGTGCTCCGGGCCGGTGCGGCGTACCTGCCGCTCGACCCGGCGTTCCCGGCCGACCGGCTGGCGTTCATGGTGGACGACGCCCGGCCGGCGGTGGTGCTGGTCGACGGGGCGAGCCGGGAGCTGTTCCCGGCGGGCACCCCGGTCTGGGACATCGCGGCGTCGCCGGCCGTCGGCGGGCCGTGGGTCGACCGGCACGTCTCCCCGGAGGCCGCCGCGTACGTGCTCTACACGTCCGGCTCCACCGGGCGGCCGAAGGGCGTCGTCGTGACCCGCGGCGACCTGGACGCGTTCCTCGCCGCGGTGAGCCAGCCGGTGCCGGTCAGCCGGGACGACCGGCTGCTCGCGGTGACCACGCTGTCGTTCGACATCTCGGTGCTCGAGCTGCTGGCGCCGCTGCGGACCGGTGCCACGATCGTGCTGGCCTCCGGTGACCAGGTGCGCGACCCGCTGCTGCTGGCGGACGTCGTCCGCGGCGAAGGGGTCACCGTGCTGCAGGCGACGCCGTCGCTCTGGGCCGCGCTGCTGGACGCGTCCGACGTGGACCTGAGCGGGGTCAGGGCGCTGGTGGGTGGCGAGGCGCTGCCGCCTGCGCTGGCCTCGCGGCTGCACGAGCGGGCCGCGTCGGTGACGAACCTCTACGGCCCGACCGAGGTGACGGTCTGGGCGACCACCGACGACGTGGACGCCCGTTGGGCGGACCGGCCGTCGATCGGGCGTCCGCTGCCCGGCACGCTCGTCCGGATCCTGGACGACGCGCTCAACCCGGTGCCCGCGGGCGTGGTCGGGGAGCTGTACCTCGGCGGGGCGCAGGTCACCCGGGGGTACCTCGGGCGGCCGGGGCTCACCGCGTCCCGGTTCGTCGCCGGACCGTCCGGGCAGCGGATCTACCGCACCGGCGACCTGGCCCGCTGGGCGCCGGACGGCCGGATCGAGTACCTGGGCCGCTCCGACGACCAGGTGAAGGTCCGGGGCTTCCGGATCGAGCTGGGTGAGATCGAGGCGGTGGCAACGTCCCATCCGGACGTCCGGCGCGCGGTCGTGCTCGCGCGGGGGGACCGGTTGGTCGGCTACCTGGTGGGGCCGTCCGAGGTGCCCGCCGGGCTGACGTCCCTGCTGGCGGCGGCGCTGCCCGCCTACATGGTGCCGTCCACCTGGGTCGTGCTCGACGCGCTGCCGCTGACGCCGAACGGCAAGGTGAACCGGGGCGCGCTGCCGTCCGTCGACGAGCGCCCCACGGTGGGGCGCGAACCGGCGTCCCGGCTGGAAGCGACGCTCTGTGCGCTGCTGGCGCGCGCGCTCGGAGTGACCGAGGTCGGGCCGGACGACGACTTCTTCACCCGGGGCGGGCATTCGCTGCTGTTGGTCCGGCTGGCCACGCTGATCCGCGAGGAACTCGGTGTGCAGATGCCGGTGGCCGAGCTGTTCACGCTGCCGACCGCGGCGGCGCTGGCTCGGCGGATCACCGGCGGCACCCCGGCCGGCGACGCGCTGGCCCCGATCCTGACGCTCCGCGAGGGCACGGGCGCGCCGCTGTTCTGCGTCCACCCGGCGAGCGGGCTCGGCTGGCAGTTCGTCGGCCTCACCCGGTACCTGCCGGACGACGTCCCGCTGGTCGCGCTCCAGTCGCCGCGGTTGAGCGGCGGCGCCGCGCCGGAATCGCTGGCAGACGCGGCGACCTCGTACGCCGACCGGATCGAGCAGCGGGCGCCGGACGGGCCGGTGCGGCTACTCGGCTGGTCGTTCGGCGGGGCGCTCGCGCACCGGACCGCGGTCGAGCTGACCGCGCGCGGCCGGGTCGTCACGTTTCTCGGTCTGCTGGACGCGCGCCTCGACGGGCCGGCGTCGGGCGACGTCGCGACGCTGATGACCGAGCTGGGCTACACGGTGCCTGCCGGGGATCTCACCGTGGAGGGGGCGGTGGCGCTGGTGCGAGCCGCGGAGAGCGGCGTCATCGGCGCGCTGGAGGACGCCCAGATCGCGCGGATCGTCGAGACCTACCTGGCCAGCGACCGGATGATCGCGTCGGCGGAGTACCCGGTGTACGACGGCGACGTGCTGTTCGTCGATGCGATGGTGCCGGAGCAGGGCTTCTCCGGCGCGGCGTCGCCGTCGTGGCGTCCGTACGTGGGCGGGGAGCTGCGCGCGGTTCCGCTCCGGTGTGCACACTCCGAGCTGCTGGACCCGTCCACCCTCACCGAACTCGGACCCCTCATCACCGAAGCCCTCACCCGATGAAAAGCGGATCGGTCCAGCTATGTACCTGGACCGATCCGCTTTCATACCGCTCGAACGCGGGTGAAGCCCGGTGCGCGCTCCAGGTACGTCTTGAATCCAGCCGTCCGGTGTAGGCAGCACCGTCCCGTCGGCCGCGACCAAACTCGGGTTCCACAGCACGGGCGGCAGCACCGTGCTGCGGAGGTCCACCTCGCGAAGTTCCGCCTCCGGCACCGCGCGCACTCCGTCGGCTATTTCTTCGATCACCTGACGCAGCCGTGCACTGCCCACCGTCGGCCCCAGCCGATGCTGCTCCTCCAGCGCCGGAACCGTCGTCATGCGCCGCTGCGCCATCTCGGTCAGGAATCCCCGCACGTCGTTGAGCGAGTAGCCCACGCGGGCGGCGTCCGCGCCGGCCCGTGGGACCGAGCAGATCTCCATCGCGGGCCAGGCCGAACCAAGCCACTGTGGATAAGTCTCGAAGCATGAAAAGCGGATCGGTCCTGGTATAGCAGGACCGATCCGCTTCATCGGGCTGGGGAAACTACGCAGCGTTGGAGAGATCCTTCACCGCGGTCTTCGGGTCACCGTCGGCGGCCTTCGCCAGCTCCGGCACCAGGACGTCGAGCGCGTAGAGCAGCGCGTCCGGGCCGCTGTACGAGAGCGCACCGGCCAGCGGCGTGTCGAAGCTCGTGTAGAGCGTCCGGTCCTCGCTGACGACCTTCAGACGGGCGAACACCGGCCGCTTCAGCATGTCGGCCTTGGTCGCGCCGTTGATGAACAGGATGTCCTTCTCGAGGACGTCCAGCCGCTCCTCGCTCAGCTCGTCCTTCTCCTGCTGCACCTTGAAGCCGAGCGCGTCGAACAGCGCCCGCCGCGGGTCGTTCGCGCCGATCAGCCAGTGCGCACCGTTCTCCGGCCCGTAGTCCACGACGAGCGTCTTCCCGGCGAACTCCGGGTGCTCTTCCTTCGCCTTGGCGATCGCGTCCTGGACTTCCTTCACCCGGTCCTGCGCCTCCTGCTCGAGGCCCAGCGCCTTACCGGTGGTCAGCGTCTGCACGTCCCACGGCGTCTGCTCGTCCGGGTACTCCTTGGACTGGATCACGGTCGGCGCGATCGCGGTGAGCTTGTCGTACGTCTCCTGGTTGATCGTCTCCCAGATCGCCAGGATCAGATCCGGCTTCTGCTTGATGATCGCCTCGTAGTTGATCTCGGCGGAGAACGTCGGCACGGCCTTGCCGTCGGTCTTCGCCTTCACCCACGGGTAGTTCGAGTACTCCTCGAACCACTCCCGGGTCGCGACCGGAACGACGCCCAGCGCCAGTACGAAGTCCTGATCGTTCCACCCGACGGTGACGACCCGGGTCGGCTTCTTCTCGATCTTCGTCGAGCCGAACTTGTGCTCGATCGTCACCGGGAAGGCGGACGACGCCGATGCGGACGACGACGTTTCGGCACCGTCGTCATCGGACGAGCACGCAGCCAGGCCGGTGGCCAGCAGCAGACCGGCGGCGATGCCGGCGGCCGCGCGTAACCAGCGAGGTCTGGGAGGGAACGGGCCAGGGCGAGTCATCTGCGCTCCTTGTCGTGACGGGACCCCGACGTGCACCGCAGCCACGAAGGGGGGTGCGCGGCTGGGAAGCGGACTGAGGTTAGCATTACCTAAATCCGCTGGATACCAGCCGGATACCGGGTTCTCTGCTGCCGAACCGTGATGTTCCGTACGCGTGAAGGTTAGGCTAGGCTAACCTCGCTTCGGCCGGTCATCGGTGCTGCGATGGCCGGCCGCGCTGCCCCGATCCCTACCGGGAGGACGATTCATGCTGCGGACGCTCCTCGGAGGCAAGATTCATCGCGCCACCGTGACCCAGGCGAACCTGCACTACGTCGGCTCGATCACCGTCGACAGAACGCTGATGGACGCCGCCGGGCTGGTCGAGGGGGAGCAAGTCCATGTTGTCGACATCAACAACGGCGCACGGCTGATCACCTACGTCATCGAGGGGCCCGCCGACTCCGGCGTGATCGGCATCAACGGAGCGGCCGCCCGCCTGGTGTCGCCGGGAGATCTGGTGATCATCCTCTCGTTCGTCCAGGTCGACGCATCCGAACTGGAGTCGCACGAGGCCCGCATCGTCCACGTCGACGCCGAGAACCGCATCGTGGCACTCGGCAACGACCCGGCCGAGCCGGTGCCGGGCGCCCCCGACCAGATCGCCGGCACCGAGCTCGCCACCGTGTAGTGAGATTCTCCGCGCACTGATCGTCGTGGGCCGGACACCACACGAGGTGCCATGAAACACTTCCGCCGAGTGACGACGGCCGGGGGTGCGGGTGACCGAACTGCGGATCCGGGTGTTCGGTCGCGTCGATCTGCTGGTGGACGGTCAGCCGCTGCAGATCGCGCGGCAGGAAGCCACGGTGCTGGCGACGCTGGTCGCCGCGGCCGGACCGGTCCGGCGCGACCAACTGGTCGACGCGGTCTGGTCGGACGCCGACGCGCCCCGCGGTGACGGCCTCTCGCCGGTGGTGGCACGGCTCCGGAAGCGGCTGGCGGTCGGCAAGGTCGACATCGCGTTCGCGCGGGACCGGCGGACCTACGAGTTGGTCGGTCCGCTCGGCACTGGTGCGGAGTCGCTGGTGGACGCCGTCCGATTCGGACACCACGCCGCCGAGGGCGACCGGCTGGCCGCGCAGGGCCGTGACCTCGACGCGCGGGACGCCTACCTCGCCGCCACCGCCGAATGGACCGACGTCCCGTTCGCGCTGTTCGGCGACGACCTGCCCGAGCCGTGCCTGCGGCTGGCGCTCACGCTGCGGCGCCGGCGTGCCGATCTGGTCACGCACCTCGGCGAGGTCGGCCTGCGGCTCGGCCGCTACGACGTGCCCGGCGACCATCCGATCGTGGCCGGGGCCGATGACGCCGACGCGCTCTGGATGGTGCGTTTCCTCACCGTGCTCCGCGAAGCCGGTGGACCCGCCGCGGAAGGGCTGATCGACGCCCGGCGAGCCGTCCGCGGTTACGACGACGTCGCCACCCGCGCGTTCGACCTGCTCTCGCTGCACGAGTTCGGCTTCGACGTCCACCGCCCGCTGCGGATCGAGCCACGACCGACCGAGCGCGGCACGCCCGCCCGGCTGGTCGGCCGGGACGCGGAGCTGGCCGCGCTGGACGTCGTCCTGAATGCCGTCACGGCGGGTCGTCCCGCCGCGCTGACCGTGTCCGGGGTCGGTGGCGTCGGCAAGACCCGGTTGCTGGAGGAAGCCGGCAGGCTCGCCGACCGGCGCGGCGCCGCGGCGGTCAGCGTGACCTGCTACCCGTCCGGTGAGCTGCAGCCGTGGCGCCTGCTGGCGGGTGCGCTCTGGGCCCGCACCCGCCGCGACCCCTCGACCGGCCCCAGCCCGCTCGACCGCGGCACGCTCGTGGATTTTCTGTCCGCGATGGCGGGCGGCGAACGTCACCCGAGACAGTTGACTTCGGCGCTCAGCGCGCTGCTCCGGTCGGCCGCCCGGCCCCGCGGGCTGATCGTCGCGTTCGACAACGCCGACCTGCTCGCCCCGCGTGCCCTCGAACTGCTCGACGACGTCCGCGACGCGCTGGGCGACGCCGGCGTCGGGTTCATCCTGTCCGGACGCGACGAGGGCGCCTGGCAGGAGTGGCCCGGCGACGACCGGCGGGGAGCGCTGACCACACTGCGGCTCGGCGTGCTCGGCGCGGACGGCGTCCGGGAGTGGCTGGCCGATGCGCTCGGACGCGAGCCCACCGAGGACGAGGCACTGAACGCCTACCGCGCGACCGGCGGCCTGCCGATCCGGCTCGGTGACCTGGCTCCGTCCGCTCCGGACGACACTCCGCGAGTTACCCGTCGGATCGGGCAGCTCTCGGAGTGGCTGGCGGCGGCCGCGATCACCGGTCTGGACGAGGAGATCGACACCGGGCTCGTCGCCGAGATGCTCGGGCTCGACCCGGACGAGGCGGACCGGCACCAGGCCGCCGCGGTGGAGAGCCGGGCGATCGAGGGCCACGGACCGGTGCGGTTCCGGCACGCACTGTGGCGCGAGGAGGTGCTGACCGAGCTCGAGCAGCATCCCGCGCTGGCGCGGCGGTTACACCGCAGGGCGTTCGAGGTCCTGGACGCCCGGATCAAGTCGGCGCGCGTCCTCGACCAGGTCCTCTCGGTCCGGATCGCCCACCACGCCAGGGCCGCCGCGGTCGAGCTCACCGACGAACAGGTGGCGATCGCCTGCCTGGCCGCCGCCCAGGCCGAACAGCGCTCGTTCGCGCCGAAGGCCGCGATGGTCTGGGCCGAGGAGGGCCTGCGCCGGCGCTGCGCGCCGAAAACCCGCTTCGCGCTGCTGGTGACGCTCGGCGACGCGCGAAACGACACCGGCTATATGGACGAAGCGGGCCGCGACTATCTGGCCGCGTACGAGGTCGCCGACGAGTATCCGCGGCTGCGCGCGGTGGCCGCCGTCAAGATGGCGCGGCGCTGGTCGGATCCCGGCCGGGTCGACGTCCAGCTCACCCAGATCCTGCGCACCTGCCTGGTCGAGCTCGCGTCCGAACCGACCGACGACGAGGTCGCCGCGCTCGTCGGGCAGTTACAGGCGCACCTGGCGCACAAGACGGCGATGGCCGTCCCGGACGGCCGCACCGGTGCGGAGCTGGCCCACACCGCGCTCGACACCCTTTCGCCGGGCTGGGATCCGGCGATCCAGTGCGAGATCCTCACCGAGTGCCGGTGGGGGCTCTACGACACGCTGCCGCCGAGCGAGCTGGCGACGCTGGCCGGGCGGCTCTACGAGGCCGGCCTCCGGGCCAAGTCGTCGCACTTCCGCAGCGAAGGTCTGGTCGCGCTGGCGATCGACCGGATGCGGATGGGGCGGATCGGCGACACGCTCGCGGCCGTGGAGGAGTTCCGGCAGCACGTCCAGTTCAACCGCAGCCCGCTCAACGTCTGGCAGCTGGGTGTTCTGGAGACCGTGCTGGATCTGTGGCGGGGCCGGTTCGACGCAGCGGAAGCGCGCATCCTGGGGGAGTCGCTGCGGACCGTCCAGGAGCTGGAGAGCTCGCAGACGCTGCCGGCCAGCACGCTGCGGCAGACGTGGATGGGCCAGATGTACTGGCTGAGACACGAGCAGGGCCGGATGGAGGAGCTGTTCGGGCTGGGGCTCGCCGACCAGATGGACCAGCACGGCTTCTTCCCGATCTGGCAGGCGGGCCTGGTGCTGGCGCACGCCGAGACCGGACGCCACGACCGCGCGGCCGATCTGCTCACGGCGATGGTCCACGAGACCGATGACCTCCGAGCGTTACCACCGCACGGCTGGGCCGCGCCGACGCTCGGCATCCTCGCGGAGGCCTGCGCACTCCTCGCCGACAGCCCGGCGGCAGGCCCGGAGCTGACCGCGGTCGGCGGCACGCTGCACGCCCTGCTCACCCGTCACCTCGACGAGGTGCTCCTCGCCGGCTGGCCGACGGTGCTGATCGGACCCGCGGCACGCTTCGCCGGGGCGCTCGCACTCGTCGCCGGTAGACCGGACGAGGCACTGGACCAGCTCGGCGTCGCCGCCAGGCTGGTGTCGGCAGCCGCGCCCCAGCTCGCGCGCGTCCGCCTCGACCGGGCGCGGGCGTACCTGCTCCGCGACGGTCCGGGCGATCGCGACGACGCCGCGGCCCTGCTGCGCAAGGTCCTGACCGCTGCGGACGCCCTGGGCATGGCGGACGTGTCCGCGCGCGCCCGAGCGTTGCTCGGCCAGGTGTCGTAGTGCTCTCGTGAGGCAGGCTCCCTTCGCCGAATTTCCCGGCGGGGCCGTACCGGGGTCTACGGCGCCCCCTCCTCCGCCGCGAACCCCGGTACGGAGGCTCTCCGCCGGTGCGCACAGTGTGGTCGTTGAACCTTGCACGACCCTTGCACGCGACCTGCGCCCCGCCTTCAGACCCGGAATCCCCGCACGGAGTCGTTGAGAGCGCCCGCCGTCAGCGCGAGTTCCCGGGCGGCACCGGCGGCCTGAGCAGCGCTCGCGCTGGACTCGCCGGCGGTCGTCGAGACGTCGCCGACCGTCAGCGCGATGTGGTCGACGCCGGTCGCCGCCTGCCCGATGCTGCGGTTGATCTCCTGCGTCGTCGCGGTCTGTTCCTCCACTGCGGACGCCACCGTCGTCTGGTGTTCGTTGATCTGCTCGACGATCGAGCTGATCTGCGCCAGCGCCGCCGCGGCCTCGTCGCTGCTGGCCTGCATCGCGGCGATCTTGCTGCTGATCTCCTCGGTGGCCTTCGCGGTTGCCTGCGCGAGGTCCTTCACCTCGGTCGCGACCACCGCGAAGCCCTTGCCTGCCTCACCGGCGCGCGCGGCCTCGATCGTCGCGTTGAGCGCGAGCAGGTTCGTCTGCTCGGCGATGCTGTTGATCACCTTGACGACGTCGCCGACCTCGACGCTCGCGGCGCCGAGCGCGGCCACCGACGCGTTGGTCTGGGACGCGGTGGTGAGCGCCTGCTGCGCGACGTCGACGGCGCTCGCGGCGCTCCGGGAGATCTCCGCGATCGCCGCGCTCATCTGCTCGCTGGCCGCAGCCACCGTGCTGACGCTGGTCGCGACCTGATTGGCGGCCGCCGACGCGGTCTGCGAGCCGGACGCGGTCGTGGTCGCGCCTGCCTCGATCCGGGCCGCGACGTCGGAGAGTTCGTGCGACGCGGCGGTGACCCGCCCGGCCTGCTGGAGCACCTCGGCGACGCTGGCGCGCATCGACCGCAGCGTGCGCCGCAGTCCCTTGGCCATCATCCCGACCTCGTCGCGGGTGCCCGGGTCGGGGACCTCGGTGGTCAGGTCACCGGCGGCCATCCGGTCCAGCGCGGACCCGACCTCGCGGAGCGGACGGCTGATGCCGCGCGCGACCCAGAGCGCCAGCGCGAGCCCGATCACGATCGCGATGATCATTCCGGCCACCGAGATCGCCACCGCGCTGGCGTACCGGTCGTCGAGCTCGTCCGCCCGGGCCGACGCCTGGGCGCCCTCCGCTTCGCTGATCTTGGCCAGGGCGTCGGACGCCGTCGAGTACGGCTCGGCCGCCGCCCCGGTCTTGACGCTGTTGAACAAAGTCAGGTTGCCGGCCTTGGCCGCCGGAGTCATCTGCGCGTCGGCGACGTCGACGTACGACTGGAACGCGGTGGTGAAGTCGTCGACCAGCGAGGTAGAGGCGGCGTTCGGCCGGTACTCCGCGGCCAGGGACTGGATCTTGGCGACGTCCTCATCGAGTTCTTGGGCCTTCTCGGTGTTCTCGGCGCTGCCGGCCGGGAGCACCGCCATCGAGTTCTGGTCGGCGCGGTACTCGCGGAAGGCCTCGCGGATGTCGCCGACGACCTGCAACGGTAGGACGTTGTTCGTGTAGATGCTCTTGCCGACCGACCGGACCTCTCCGGCCTGCACGAGCGTGACCGCGGTCGCGATCGAGGCGACGGCCAGCGCGACCAGTACCGCGATCGTGATCTTCGCCCCGACCTTCAGGTCACCCCAGATGCGGCGACCACCCGCGGAATCCTCGACGGTTCCCGGCTGTCCCACGTCGTCCCCCAACGCTGGATAGGGATTGCACCTCTTCTCCCGTCGGCGCGGGTATCTGCGGTCTGAGTCGAAAATCGAGAGCGTTCGTCCGATCTAGGGGGCTACACCGGGTCCGGGCCGTTGCCGGTGCGGATCGCCAGCCGATCGAGGTAGCCGACCTGAGCGGTCACGACCACGGCGACCAGGACGAGGAGCACCGGTAGCGGCAGGATCAAGTCGAATCCCGCCACCGACTCCACCTTCTGACCCAGCGCCGCGGTCGTGGCCGCGAGCGTCGGCGCCGTCAGCTGCGTCGCCAGGGCGTCGCCGACCATCGCGGGCCAGAGCAAGTCCTGAGCGCCCAGTACCCAGTGGACCCCGACGGCGATCCCGACCAGCGGCAGCGCCGACCGCACCGGGGACGTTCGGGCACTCCGCCCGGAGAAGAACAGCGTGAACACCACCAGCGCCGGGATCGACAGCCAGACCGGCGGGACCAGGCCGAACCACGTGCCGACCTGGTCGGCGCCCTCGGCCCGGTCCCGGTGCGCGAACACCAGCGGCCCCACGCCGACGAACAGCCACGGCGCGAACAGCAGCAGCAGCCGGGGGCTCCGCTCGCCGATCGGGCGCAGAACGCCGAGCGCGAACCCCCCGACCGCCGCCACCAGCACACTCACCACGGCGGAGAGCAGCGGCGGCAACCAGGTGTTCACGAGGATCTCGGCGGCGGACAAGTTCCCGATGCCCCCGTCCTCGCCCAGCGTTCGCACCCAGGGCAGACCGGTCGCCACGACCACCGCCATCAACACCGGCAGAGTCAACGGCAGCGCGAGCCATCCGTCGGGGCGCGCCGGACCGGGCCGCGACCGCGGGGCGAACTCGATCCGGGTGCGAAATCTGAGCAACAGCCGGGTCGCGAGCACTCCCAGCGTCGTGACCGGGAGCAGTACGAGCAGCGAGACCTTCGGTTGGTTGTGCGGCTCGGCATCGACCGCGCCGCTCAGCAGGCTTGCCGGGCCGATCAACAGGTTTTCCGGGTCAGGTGGCGGGACGGGGGTGACGGCCCAGACCAGGAACGGAGCGTTGAAGCTCTGGATCGCTGCGGCCACCACGGCGAGCGCCAGCACTCCGCCGACGACGTACGCCGGACGGTGCCACCGACGCCGGTGGGCAACGTCCTCCTCGGTCTCCCGGAACGCCGCGAGGTAGAACGTGACCGCGACGGCGAGGACCACCCCCGCCGAGCTCGCTGCGGCCGTGAGGTAGAGCGACGGTTCTCGATCGGTGGCCACGAATGCCCACGCGAGCAGATGCGCGACCGGGGCGTAACCGGCCAGCGGCACCGAGATCAGCACCCGCGTGAGCAGCCGGCCACCCCGCCCGGCTGCCTGCGCCGCGAACGCTAGCAGCGGCGCGACCAGCAAGGCGAGAAAGAGTGGCGTTGCGGCGAGCAGCAGCGCGCGTCCGAGGTTCTCCGAGTAGGACAGGTGGAGGGTGTAGTCGAGGTTGTCCAGTTTCAGCCGATCCGTGGGTGGATCGGGTTCGGTGTAGGGAAAGTCGTCCACGCGCATCGTGAGGTTGCCGATCGTCGTTCCGGTCGGGATGACGTACGTCCAGACCAGCGCGACGAGTGCCGGGGCCAGCAGCAACCAGCCGAGACGCTTGCGGCTCACCGTCCACACGCTAGTACCGGCGCTGGGCGCCGCCGTACCGTGGTGCCGTGACCCTCATCTCCGTGATGCTGGCAGTACCCGACGCCGCCGAGGCATCCGCGTGGTACCAGGAGGCCCTCGGCGCGACCGAGTTGTGGAGTCTCGGCTCGGTCATCGGCCTGGAGATCCACGGCGCCCCATTCTTTCTCGCTCAACCGGAGAACAACCGCTGGGACACCCCGGCCGACCTGCACGGAACGACAACGCGGGTCGAGGTGTTCCTCGACGACCCGGACGCACTGTTGAACGCGGCAGCCGCTGCGGGAGCCGACTACCACGATCCGGTGAGAAACCATCAAACGCTCTGGGGCACACACCGGCAGGGCGGCTTCTTCGATCCGTTCGGCCACCACTGGCTGGTCGGCGACAAGTCCCCACTGCAACGGCACCCCTGAGCCGAACGCTAGACACGTCCGGCGTGAATGCCGTCGAGAAGTACCCGTAGGTATCGATCGAGGCGATCGGTCGGATTCTCACTGATTCTCAGGGCGAACGCGGTGCCGCAGACCAGGCGGTGCAGGTCGTCCTCGGTGAGGTCGGGGCGCAGGGAACCCGCCTGTTGCGCGCGCTCGAGCACCGTGCGAGTCGATGCCCTGAACTGCTCACGATGAGCGGTCGTGCCCGCGGCAGCGTCCTGATCCGGGCTGGTCGAGATCACCTCGGTGAACGCGGGGTCGGTCAATTGGGCCAGGAGTAGAGCGCGCAGCAGAACCTCGACTCCGGTCCAGGCAACGTCGTGCCGGCTCGCGCTGTGAGCCTCTTCGACCAGCGTGGTGAACGAGCTGTCGGCAAGCGCCTCGACGAGGGCCCGGCGGGTGGGGAAATGTCGGTAGACCGTCCCGACGCCCACCCCTGCCCGACGGGCGATGTCGTTGAGCTGCAGAGCCAGGTCGCCCTCGGCCATCGCGCTGCGGGCTGTCGCCAGCACGTGGTCACGGTTGCGGGCGGCGTCGGCGCGAAGGGGCGGGCTCACCGCGCCATCCTACCTAACCGGATTGACAATCCGTTTCGGTTACCATTCAATCGGATAGGTAATCCGTTTAGCCCGGGAGAACTCATGGAACACGCCGCGGACTGGTCCCTCGCCGACCTCACCGACCAGGCCGGCCGCACCTTCGTCGTCACCGGCGCCAGCAGCGGCCTCGGCGCGGCGATCACCCGCCACCTCGCCGCACACGGTGCTCGAGTAATCATGGCGGTCCGGAACACCGCGAAGGCCGGGCAGGTCCGCGACCAACTGATCGCCGATCATCCGGCCGCCGACCTGCAGATCCGTCACCTGGACCTGCTCGACCTCGACACCGTGCACGCGTTCGCCGCCGGCCTGCGCACCGACGCCGTTCCCGTCGACGCGCTGATCAACAACGGCGGCATCGGTAACGTGCCGCGACGGCTCAGCCCGCAAGGCGTCGAAAGCCAGCTGGCGACCAACCACCTCGGCCACTTCACCCTCACCGCCCTGCTGCTGGACCGGCTGAGCGCGGGACGCAACCCCGTCGTGGTGACAGTCGGCTCCGGTCTCTACCGCATCGGCCACCTCGACCTCGACGACCTCGCCGCCGACCGCGGCTACTCACCCGGCCGCGCCTACGCCAGGTCCAAACTCGCCAACGTGCTGTTCGCCCTCGAGCTCGACCGGCGGCTACGCGACGCCGGATCGCCAGTACGCAGCCTGCTGGCCCATCCCGGTATGACCAGGACCCAACTCGACCGCGACGCGCCGCCACTGGACCGCGCCGTCGGCGCGGTACTGGGCATCTTCCTGCGCCGGCCCATCGACGAAGCCGTGGCCCCGATCCTCTACGCCGCCACCGAGACCGCTGCCCCCACCGGTCGCCACATCGGCCCGGGTCGGCCTTTCGGCCCCGCCCGGCCCACCTTCGAGAAACTCTCCGGTTCAGCGACCGACTTGGCTCTCGCGCGAGAGCTGTGGGCACGATCCGCGGCGATCACCGGAATCGACTTCGCGCCCACGATGACAGGAAGGCCGCCGGGCTCATGAGCCGAGCCCGCTCGTCGACGTCACCAGGGCAGGTCCGGATCGGCATGCCCGTCGCGGCGTGTGCGACGTAGGAGCGCCTCGTCCAGCCCGTCGACGATCACTCGGAGTTCTCGGGAAGCTGCCGGCGGCAGAGATCGGAGCGTCACCTCGAGTACGTCCCTCGCCCATTCCGCTCCGCAGCAGGTGCAGGCGAACTCGGCCTCCGACCGTCGCCAGCGCGTCTGGACGCCGTGCACGTGCGCTGTCCAGACGCGTAGGGCGGCGCAGACCTTGCCTGGCAGCCATCGCCGGGCTTCCAGCTGCCGGATCGCCGCGTTGGTCGAGCCGCGTAGACCGTCGATGTCGCGATAGCGAATCCACGGGCTGTCGGAAGGCCGTGGGCTTCGACGTAGCGCACCGGGTCGTTTACGGGGCACAGTCCCTTCGAAGGTTCGTCATGGACCGATTCTGGCAGCCGCGACCTCGCCCGGCCCCAGGGCCCTCCGCGATGCATCCATGCGCGGCGCTCGACGCACCGCGGCAGCAGGCTGACGCAGACGTTTCGTGGTGGGTCGGCGGCGCTTGCGCAGGTCAGCGCGGATGCGCCGGGAGAGTAGCCGGACGAACCAGTCCGGCATCCGTTTCACCCGGGTCTCGGAGACCGGCAGCGTCTGGCCGCGGAGGTAGTCGGCGAGGTCCCGGTGCTCGAAATCCTCCAGCGCAGCGACTGCGTGCTGCAGCCCTTGGTGGACGTACCGGTCGGTGTCGCGGAAGCGGGGCATCTCGGCGGAGAACACCGGAGCGTCTTCCAGCACGAGCCCGGCCGTGTGCTGCGGGACGTTCGCCGCGCACCAGAGGGCGAGGAGTCCGCCGGAGGAGTTGCCCGAGACGATTGAGGGCTCGCCGACCACCTCACGCAGAAACACGGCGACGTCGGCACCGACCGAAGTCCAGCAGTAGTCGCCGGGCGTCCAGGTCGACTTGCCGTGGCCACGAACGTCGACCGCGTAGACCTGATGCCGACGGGCGAGCGTCGGCAGGACCCGGTCGTAACTCTGCCAGGTGCCGGTCTGGGCCGGAAGCAAGACCACAGGCGGCCCGTTGTCCGGCCCCACGACGTAGTTCAGCCGTACGGCCGGCCCCGGTGTCGAAGCGGAGCTCCCGGTAGCCGGCCTTCCGGACTGCCCGCGACTCGATCTCACCCGGCAGGTCCTCATAAGGGTTGCGGTAGGGATACATACGCTGCTCCTCACGACCGCTGCTGCAATGATCGAATCATGGCTGCGCCGGAGGAGTTCTTCAGCGGTTCGCCCGATGGCTTGGCTCTCTACCGGGCGGTCGCCGACATCGTGGACTCGCTGGGGCCTGCGACCGTGGAGGTCGGTAAGTCGCAGATCGCCTTCCGTAGGCATAAGGGGTTCGCCTATGTGTGGCGTCCTGGGCAGTACGTGAAATCCGACGTGCCGGCGGTCCTGTCCTTCGGCCTGCCACACAAGCTCGAGTCGCCTCGGTTCAAGGAAGTCGCGCACCCAGCTCCAAGGGTATGGATGCACCATCTGGAGTTGCGCGACGGCAGCGAACTCGACGCAGAGGTTCGAAGTTGGCTCGCGGCCGCCTACGAGAACGCCGGCAACTAGCGCTCCAGCCATTGACCGGCCAATCGAGGGCTGCCCGCATCCCGTTGGCGTCAGATCGCTGAGAGGCTTCCCTGACACCAGCGAGATCCAGCGGGGCGCACGACTCACCGAGACCGGCCGCCCCACCCGTTACGTCTTCCGACGCGCCGGGAGGGGTCAATCCGGAGCTCGACGACTCCTCGGATGACGGCGCGTTAGGGGCGAACCAGGCCGCGGCCGGTCACAAGTGGCAGATCCAGCGCGGTGAGCAGGCCCGGGGGAGCGGCGATCACTGCCGGTACGGCGTTGACCAGGCGCATGGCGGTGGCTTTGAGCCCGGCGGTGTTGTGGTCGCCGTCGGAGGCGAGCATGGTCATGTCGAGGGTGTAGTTCGGTTCGCCGGTGACGACCACTCGGTAGCCGCCCTGGCCGGGAGGCTGCGGCCAGTCGGGCCCCAGGTCCGGGCGCAGCCGGGTGACGTGCTCCAACACGCAGACCGGCCGGCCACCGCGCATGCCGCGGACTTCGAACCGGAGTGCGGCGGCGGTGCCTTTGCCGATCGGGCCGGACGGGATGTCGAAGTCCTCCGGTGCCGGTAACCGAACGAACGATTCCTCGACGGCGTCCAGCTCGACCCCGAGCCCCGCCGCCAGCTGCCGCACCACCGATCCCCAGGCGATGCTCAGGACGCCTGGCTGCAACAGCATCGGCACGTCGTCCAACGGCTTGCCGAAGCCCATGACGTCGAACAGGATCAGCGGATTGTTGTAGGTGGCGTAATCGAGGATCTCCAGGCAGCGGACCTCGTCGATGCGCTCGCTGAGGCTGGTCAGCGTCAGTGCCATCCAGTCGTTCGCGAAGCCGGGGTCGATGCCGTTGACCCAGAGCGACGCGCCACCCTCGGCCGCCGCGGCCCGGATCGGATCGGACACGTCCGGCGGCACCACGCCGTCCGGGAACTGCAGGAACACCGGTCCGGAGGAGACGACGTCGATGCCTGCCCGGAGGAACCGGGTGAGGTCGGCGATCGCGGCAGGCAGCCGGTCGTCGGCCATCGCGGTGTGGACGATGCAGTCCGGCTTCAGGGCCAGCAGCGCGTCGGCGTCGCTGGTGGCGGTGACGCCGAGCGAGCGGTCGAGACCGGCCAGCTCCCCGGCGTCGCGTCCGACCTTCTCCGGGTTCGACACCCAGACGCCGACCAACTCTAGGTCGGGGCGGGCGTCGATGCCGGCGATCGTGTGCCTGCCGACGTTCCCGGTGCTCCATTGCACTACCCGGTACGGCATGCGGTCTCCTCAGTAGTCGGGCAGTCCGAGGTCGAGGTTGGGGGCGCGGAGGCCGCCGTCGACCTCCAGGATCGCGCCGGTGACGTAGCTCCCGGCCGGGGACGCGAGGTAGACGACCGCGGCGGCGACGTCCTCCGGATCGCCGATCCGGCGCAGCGGCGTGTTGTTCTCCATCGTCGTGCGCAACTCGTCGTTGTCGAGAACGAGTTCTAGCGCAGACGTCGCGACCGAGCCGACCGCGATCGCGTTCACCCGGATGCGCGGCGCCAGGTCGGCGGCGGCGAGCTTCGTGTAGTGCGCCAGCGCGGCCTTGGCAGTGCCGTAGGCGGCGTAACCGCGGGCGGGCAGCCTGCCCATCACCGACGAGATGTTGACGATCGCCCCGCCGCCGTCCAGCAGCGCGGGCACTGCGGCGGTGGTGAGCGCGTGCGCGGTCGAGACGTTGAACCGGAACGCCGACTCCAGCCGCTTGACGCTGGTCTTCAGCAGCGGCCGGGGCATCTCTCCACCGACGTTGTTAACGACGAGGTCGAGCCGTCCGAACGCGTCGACGGCCTGTTCGGCGAGCGCGCCGGCGGCGGTGGGGTCGCCGAAGTCGGCGACCACGACGTGTGCCTTGCGGCCGGTGGCGGCGATGCGGTCGGCCACCGTGCGCAGGTCGTCCTCGGTGCGGGCGGAGATCAGCACGTCGGCGCCCGCTTCGGCCAGCGCGACCGCCGTCGCCGCGCCGATGCCGCGCCCGGCACCGGTCACCACCGCCACCCGGTCATCGAGCCGGAACCGGTCCAGAATCATGCGCGGAACTGTAACACGTTCTACATTCGCAGAACTGCTGCTTGGCCCGGCGGTTGCGCTGCGGCGCGAACAGGATGGTTGAGTGGAGGGACTACCGCACTGAGGGAGAGAACGATGAGCGAGGACGCACCGGCCTGGTTCACCGAGGCGCTCGCGGCCCCCGTCGAACTCGGCGTCGTCGACGTCGACGGCGCGCCGATCCACTACCGCGCCTGGGGCAAGGCCGGGAACGACGGTGGGATCGTCCTGGTGCACGGCGGCGCCGCGCACAGCCGCTGGTGGGACCACATCGCGCCGTTCCTGGCCCGGGACCGGCGGGTCGTCGCGCTCGACCTCTCCGGCCACGGTGACAGCGGCCGCCGCGACGAATACCGGATGGACTGCTGGGCAGACGAGGTGCTCGCCGCGGCCGCGCACGGCGGCGCGGGCCCGGATCCGCTGGTCATCGGCCACAGCATGGGCGGCATGGTGGCGATCACCGCGGCCCGGCTGCGGGGCACCGAGATGGCCGGTGCGGTCGCGATCGACACCCCGTTCTGGGAGGAACAGCCCGAGGAGCAGGCCGCCGGTGCCCAGCAGGCGTTCGGGCCGCTGCGCCGGTACCCGTCCCGGGAGGACGCGCTGCGCCGCTTCAAGCTGATCCCGCCGCAGGACGGGAACGTCCCGGCGGTGTACGCGCACATCGCGGAGACCTCGCTATACGCCCACGACGACACCTGGACGTGGAAGTTCGACCCGAACGTGTTCCGCGGGCGCGCGCGGCCGGTCCCGCTGGAGCTTCCGCAGTGCCGGGTCGCGGTGTTCCGCGCCGAGCACGGCCTGGTCCCGGTCGACATGGGGGAGCGGATCGCCGAGCGGCTGGGGCGTGTGGTGCCGGTGATCGAGATCCCGCTCGCGGCCCACCACGTCATGATCGACCAGCCGCTCTCGCTGATCACCGGCCTGCGCACGCTGCTGGAAGACTGGACGCACTCCGAGCCCCATAAACCTCGCCCGTAGGTGCCCCGGAGAGCTACGGTCGGGTATGGGTACGGACGGCGTCGATCTGGTAGCGGCCCTCGCGCGGGTCGTCGGTGCCGACTGGACCTACACCGACGCGCACGAGCTGCGTACCTACGAGTCCGACGGCCTGCTGCAGTACCGGGCGTTGCCTCGGGTTGCGGTGTTGCCCGGCTCTGCCGACGAGGTCCGGGACGTCGTCCGGCTGTGCGCCGAAGCCGAGGTGCCCTGGGTGGCTCGCGGCGCCGGCTCCGGGCTCTCCGGTGGCGCACTTCCGGTTGCTGACGGCGTCCTCATCGTGTTGACCAGGCTCAACCGCATTCTGGAGATCGACCTCGACAACGCACGGGTCTGCGTGGAACCCGGCGTGACCAACGCCGCGGTCACCGCGGCGGTCGGGCCCGCGTTCTTCTACCCGCCGGACCCCTCCAGCCAGGTCGTGTGCTCGATCGGCGGCAACGTGGCCGAGAACTCCGGCGGCGCGCACTGCTTCAAGTACGGCTTCACGACGAACTACGTCACAGGGCTGGAGGTCGTGCTGACCGACGGTTCGGTGGTGCAGCTGGGTGGTGTCGAGCTGGACGCTCCCGGTTACGACCTGCTCGGTGCGTTCGTCGGGTCGGAGGGGACGCTCGGCGTCGCGACGAAGATCTGGCTGCGGGTGATCCCGGCGCCGGAGGCGGTGCGGACGCTGGTCGCGTTCTTCGACTCTACGCACGCCGCGGGTGAGGCGGTGTCGGAGATCGTCCGGGCCGGGGTGGTGCCCGGCGCGATCGAGATGATGGACGCGGTGACGATCGGCGCCGCCGAGCAGATGGCGCACGCCGGTTACCCGGTCGGGCGGGGCGCGGCGTTGCTGGTCGAGCTGGACGGCGCCGCCGAGGAGTGCGAAGCGCTGTTCGACGAGGTCGTCGCGGTCTGCGAGCGGTGCGGCTCGGACGACGTCCGAGTGAGCAGGGACGAGGCAGAGCGCGCGCTGTTCTGGAAGACGCGGAAGGCCGCGTTCCCGGCCATGGGCCGGGTCTCGCCGAACTACTTCGTGCAGGACGGGGTCATCCCGCGGACCCGGCTGCCCGAGGTACTGACCCGGATCGACGCGTTGGCCGACGAGTACGGGCTGACCGTCGCGAACGTGTTCCACGCCGGTGACGGCAACCTGCACCCGCTGGTCTGTTACGACGGGCGCGTCGAGGGGGAGGCGTCGCGCGCCGAGGAGCTGGCCGGTGCGATCCTCGACGTCTGCCTGGACGCCGGTGGGTCGATCACCGGCGAGCACGGCGTCGGCGTCGACAAGCGCAAGCACATGACGAAGATGTTCGCCGACGCGGATCTGGATGCGTTCCAGCGGTTGCGCTGCGCGTTCGACCCGGCGGGCCTGGCGAACCCGGGCAAGGTCATGCCGACGCCGCGGCTCTGCGGCGAGGTGCCCGGCCCGTATCGGCAGCATCCGATGGAGGCCGCGGGGCTCGCGGAGCGGTTCTGATGCCGCTCGCTCCGGAATCCGTTGCGGACGCCGCCGAGATCCTGCGGGATTTGGGTGAGGCCGGTACCACCGTGCGGCCGGTCGGTAGCGGGAGCCGCGCGGGCTGGGGAGGGCCGGATGACGCCGCCCGTATCCTCACCACCGCAGGGCTGCGCCGGATCATCGAACACAACCCCGGCGACTTCACCGCCGTGCTGGAGGCCGGCGTCCCGCTCGCGGACGCGCAGGCCGAGTTCGCGAGCGCCGGCCAGTGGCTCGCGCTGGACCCGGGTTCCACCGGAACCATCGGCGGCCTGGTCGCCACCGCCGACTCCGGACCGGCCCGGCACCGCTACGGCGGCGTCCGCGACCTGATCATCGGCGTGACGCTGGTGCTCTCCGACGGCACCGTCGCCCGCTCCGGCGGGCGGGTGATCAAGAACGTCGCGGGTTACGACCTCGGCAAGCTGTTCACCGGCTCCTACGGCACGCTCGGGCTGGTCGCGGAGGTCGCGGTCCGGCTGCACCCACTGCCGTCCGGGACCGCGACCGCGGTCGCGTCGTTCACCGACCCGTCCGCGCTGGCCGAGGCCGCGGCCGGGCTGTCCCGCCGTCCACTCGAAGCACTCTGTTTGGACGCCAGATGGCGCGCCGGCGCCGGTCAGCTGCTGACGCGTTTCGGCGGCGTCACCGCATCCGCGCAGGCGGCGGCGCTGGGTGGCCTCCCGGGGGCCGCCGCTGCCGAGGTTGTCGAGGACGACGCGGAGCTCTGGGAGGCCCAGCGCGCCGGGCAGCGCTCGGCGGACGGCGTCGTCCTCAAGGTGTCGGCGCGGCCGACCGACCTCGCGCGCGTGCTGCGGTTGGCCGATGACGTCGGGGCGGCGGTGGTGGCGCGGGCCGCGCTCGGGCTCGCCTGGCTGGTGCTGCCCGCCGAGCGGGCGGGGGAGGTCGGGGCGGTGCGTGCGGCGCTGGCTCCCCGTGCGGTGGTGACGCTTGACGGCGGTGATCGGGTGGAGTCGCCCTGGCCGGAGATCGACCCGGGCGCCGCCGCGGTGATGCAGCGGATCAAGGCGCGCTTCGATCCGGCGCGGATCTTCCGTCCCGGCGCGTTCGTGGGAGGTCTCTAGATGAGCGTGCTTCCGTCCGGCGGTGATCAGCCCGCGCTACGGGGTGCGCCCGGCGCCTGGGACCCCCAGCGGCCACCGGATCCCGACCTGATCAAGGACTGCGTCCACTGCGGGTTCTGCCTGACCACGTGCCCCAGCTACACGGTGTTCGGCAACGAGGCCGACTCGCCGCGCGGCCGGATCGTGCTGATGCGGGTCGGGCACGAGGAGTCCGAGACGCTCAGCCCGACCATGCAGACCCACTTCGACCGGTGCCTGGGATGCATGGCATGTGTAACCGCGTGCCCGTCCGGCGTGCAGTACGACCGGCTGATCGAGCAGGTCCGGCCGCAGCTGGAGCGGAACGTCCCGCGCTCGCGTGGCGACCGCGCGTACCGGGCGCTGATCTACGGGGTGTTCACGCACCCCGGGCGGGTGCGGGCGCTGGTGCCGATGCTCGCCGCGTCGCGCGGCGTGGGCGCGCGGCTGGCGCGCCTCGTCCCCCGGACGCGGATCGGCGCGCTGCTGTCGCTGGCGCCGCCGGTGCGGATCGACGCCGCCGTGCGGCAGCTGCCCCGGGTGACGCCGGCCGCCCCGGACGTCGCGTTCCGCGGCCGGATCGGGTTTCTCCAGGGCTGCATCCAGCGGGCGCTGTTCGGCGACGTCAACGCCTCGACGGTCCGGGTGCTGGCCGCCGAGGGATTCGAGGTGCACGCGCCACGGGTGCCGCGTTGCTGCGGTGCGCTGCAACTGCACGGCGGGGCCGAGGACTCGGCGCTGGTGCAGGCCCGCAAAGTGATCGCCGCCTACGCGGGATTCGACACGATCGCGGTCAACGTCGCCGGCTGCGGGTCGGCGATGAAGGACTACGGGCACCTGCTGGCCGACGACCCGGAGTGGGCAGCCCGGGCGGCCGAGTTCTCCGCGAAGGTGCGGGACGTCCACGAGGTGCTCGCGGCGGTCGAGCCGCAGGCGGTGCGCCACCCGATCCCGCTGCGGATCGCGTACCACGACGCCTGCCACCTCGCGCACGCCCAGGGCGTTCGGCAGGCCCCCCGTGACTTGCTGCGGACGATCCCGGGGCTGGAGCTGGTCGAGCCGGCGGAGTGGGAGCTGTGCTGCGGCTCCGCGGGCATCTACAACCTGACCCAGCCGGCCGCGGCGGCGGAGCTGGGACGCCGCAAGGCGGCGAACCTCGCGGCCACCGGCGCGGACGCGATCGCCGCGGCGAACCCGGGGTGCGCGCTCCAGGTCACCGCCCACCTGGAGAGCCCCATCCCGATCCACCACCCCATGACCCTCCTGGACGACGCGATCCACGCGGCCACCCTGGCGTGAAGACTCATCGGGGCTATACCGCGGGTAGGCCGCACGCCGTTCGGTTCGCGCACCTGAATTCGCCGATCCCATCCACCACCCGATGACGCCGCTCGACGCGTCTCTCCGCGGCGTGCCGCCCGGCCAGTAGCCACCGTCTACCGTGGGCGGACCCCGCAAAACCGTCGAACTGGAGTCGTGCGTGATCGTCATCGCTCTCGGACCCGAGCGCCCCATCGATCCCGAGGTCGACGACCTCGGACGCCGCCGCGTCGGATACAGCCCGTCGATGAGCGAGGCGGCGGTCTACGAGGCCAACCACGGAACCTGGAAACTCGGTCCGCGCGCAGTGGACGAACAGTACGCACTGCTCACGTTCGAGGGCACGGTCGTGCAGGCAATTGAAATCGACCGCGTCGAGCGCGTCGCCGAAACGGTTCCCGGCCGAGAGGGCTCAAGCCGTTCCGTGATCCACGGCAAGGTGCTCCAGCCGGGTGGCCGGGTTTACGACGCTTACGTCGATCAGCCGTCGCCGGTACCGCCGGGACGCAACCCGGTTCGCTACTACGATGAACCATGAGCTGAAGCGTCGCGACAGCACGTCGGCGAAACGCAGCCCGGGGTACACCCACGGACCGGCGGGCAAATCGTTCTAACAATCACGAGCCGCTGCCCGGCCGGTTTCGCAGTTCCTGGACGATGTCGTTCACGATGTCGGCCCAGCTCGCGTCCGCGCGCCGGTATTTCGGATTTCCGAGCAAGTCGAGTCGCACGTTCTCGACCTGAATCGCGAAGACCCGCAGTTGCCAGGAGGCGTGGCGCTCGGCGATGAGCCGTGCCTCCTCGCGGCAGTCCTCGGCGTCCGCATAGGCCCGCGTCAGCAGGGTAATTGCCACGTCGGCCCGGTCGAGGTCGCTGATCGTTCGGGCCCGCTGCCGGAGGGCACCCCTGTCGACGACGTTGAGCACCTCGGTGAAGCGGCTCCGTAGTACGAGCGCCAGCGCCGCGGCGACGTCATGGTCGTCGTCCGCGTAGCTGAGGAACACCGGCATCGGCAGCTGAGCAGCGGCTTCGAAGTAGCCGCGTGCCTTGCTGGTCGTGTCCATCAGCCGGGGTTCGGCGAAGATCCGTTCCGCGCGGTCCAGGACCCGGGCGTGCAACGTCTCCACGTCGTCCCAGTAGACGACGTCTTTGGCGTAGTGCCTAGCCTGGCCGCCGAAGAGCAGCGTGTCTACGGACGCGTCCGGTTCCGGTGTCTCCGGCTCCGGCCCATGGCGGAGCCGGAGCGTGGGAACCGCCTGCCCGCGGAGATATGCCGCGACGACCGGAGCAGCCGGGTGATCCATGCTCAACACGACGGAGTCGCACTCCCGGAGCCGAGCGAGGAATCGGTCGTCCATCGCCGGCGGTATCGGCACCAGAACGGTGTCTCTTCCCCTCGTCTCGATGCTCTCGACGACGATTGCCCCCAGCTCGGCATCGTGTGCGTTCTCCGTCGGGACGAGAATGCCGACGCTTGCGCCGTCGTCGACCGAGATTCGGCGGGGTGCGCCCTCGAAGCGTAAGAGGAAGTCGGCGAACGGCCGCTGTATCGCGCGTTCCACGAGCTGGTCGTTGTCGCTCAGCGCTTCCTGAGCCGAATATTTGACCGCCTGCACGCCGCGCGGTGGGTTCAGCACGCTTTGGTACCGCTGATCGATGAAGGCGATCGCCGGCTTCCGGGCTCTAGCGGCCATCTCCAATTCGAGTTGGAAGTAGGTGGCCGATCGAACCAGGTCGTCGCGTGACATCGTCTCCAGGTCGCCACGGAGCGGGTAGAAGCCGACAAAATAGTCGGTGTTCCGGATCAGGCGCTCCAGCCGGGTCGTGCTGAGCCTCAGCCCCTTGCGGTCGACTTCGAACCGAAGATCGGTCAGCTCGGCGACCTTGTCGAAGAAGCGCAGGTTGATCTCGGGTGACCGGTAGCTGTGGCTCAGGAACACCTTTGCGGTGGGCCGCCGCTGCCGGGTGCCCCGGGCGGCGGGCCTCGTCGTGGTGCGCTCGCGGAGGAGCCGCTCGATCAACGTGCCGAAGTGGCTCCGGAGCTTCTTCGCGAAGTCGTTGTAGCGGAACTGGACGACGGTCAGCTGCCGCTCGTCGGATTCCAGGTCGCGGAGGAGGCGGACGAGCCGCTGGCCGTTCTCGTCCAGCACCGCGAGATCAGAGACCTTCGACGAGAGCGTCCGGTAATCCTGGTAGGTCTTCGCGAAGCAGAAGACGAGGAACGGGCGGCCGCTCTCCAGCGCCGCGTGCAGTTCCTTCTCCCAGGTGACGACCCCGTAACGATCAATGAGGACAAAGACGCAGACGTCCGCCTCCTGAACGGAGGTGATCGAGTTGCGTTCCCAGCTCGCGTTCGCGTCATTCAGATACTGAATCCGGCCCGAAAGGTAGTGCCAGGCCTCACCACCGAAGCCCTCGACGACTTCGGCGAAATCGTCCTGAACATTCTCCGTGTCGGACGCCCCGCAGAGCATCACGCTCAGCGCCACTGGATCACCCCCGGCCCGTTGGGCCGCCAGTATCGCAGCAGCGCAATCGGCCGGTGGCTCGGATGGCGACGCCCTAGGGTCCGCCGTCGAGCGCCGGCCCGGACGCCGCAAGCGCCTGCCGGCCACCGCGACCGGCAGGCGCTCACCCGGTCAGCCGATCAGCGTGCACCAGACGACGCCAGCCGTGAACAGCGCTGGATTCGGTGCCTTGCGGAGTTCCGCAGCGCTTGGCAGCTTGCGCTTCCAGAGCACCTTCGCCAGGCGGCCGGGGCCGGTGAAGTGGCTCTTCACGCCTTGAACGACGCACTTGCCCACCGGCTTACCCATGGAGACCGCGGCTCCGATGTCCCCGGACGACGTTCGGTTGGACACGGTTCCCCCTTCAGCGGTGTCGCCGTTGTCGTCCATCAGCACGAATGTCGTCGGGACGACCGCTGCACAAGAGAATTGTTCTGAGTCGGGCAGTGCGGCGACGAGCTGGTCGCCGGTTGCAGGCCCGACGATGCCGTCCGCGAGAAGGTTGCGGGCGACCTGGAACCGACGAACCGCCGCGTAGGTTTCATCGCCGAACTTCCCGTCCGCGGTGATGCCGAGGGCCCGCTGGACGCACGCGACGCCGCCCGGCGGATTCGCGTATCGGGAGGACGGTCCGATGTAGCGGACGCCCGGGTTCGCGGTCGCAGTGCCTGCCGGCAGGAGAGCGAAGGTGACGGCTGCTCCGACCACGGCGACGAGCGCGCAGAGACGACGTAGCGCGGTCATGGTGAAAGGCATTCGATTCCCGGAGTCGAAGGAGTGGGCGCCACCGTCCGTCGTGCGGAGCAGGACCAGGTGGACCGCCCGTGGTCGCTCGCCAGATTCGGTGACTTGCACCGTTATCGGGCATCGGTCGACCGGGCCGACGCTGTGGTTGGTCGGCGGCATGGGGCGATCCGATCGAGGCGACCACCACGACGATGCGCCGATTCAGCGCGGTGAACCCTGAATCAGCGTTGGGCGTCCTGACCCCTGGGGGAACAGGCTCAGCTACGGGGGTAGCCGGACCGGTCCTCGGGCGGACCCACTCGCGGGTGCCCGGTGGCTCGTCGGACTACCGCGGGGCACTCTCCCCGACGGGGGCAGCACCGTGAGCTGCGAGAGCCTTGGCCTTCAGCGTCTCGAACTCAGCCGCGTTGATCGCGCCGGAGTCCAGCAGTTCCTTCGCCGAGGCGATCTCGCCGGCCGGGCCCGACGTGCCGCTGTTCGACCCCGCGACCGACCTGATGTAGGCGTCCTGCCGCTTCTGGGACGCAGCTTGGGCATCGAGCGCGCGTTCGGTCATGCCGTGGCCGCGGGCGATCAGGTACACCAGCATGCCGATGACCGGCAGGATGATGAGGAACAGGGCCCACAGCGTCTTGGCGACTCCGCCTAGGTCCCTGCTCCGGAAGAGATCCCCGAAGATCCAGAACAGCGACATGAACCATGCGAAGAAGATGAAGAACTCGAAAAGCGCCAGTAGGAACGACCCGTTGTCATCGAACACCGCGGTACCCCTTCCGGGATCGCCGCCGAACGCGTCGGCGGGGCCTGGGAGTCATCTCCCATCTCCCAGTGCAACTGACCCGGATCGTCTCCGCCTCATCCGCCGCGAATAGTTCCGTGCCCGCAGAGCGGGTTACACGACGTGCGGGGAGCGGACGTGTTCGTAGATCACGCTCGTGTTGACGTCGGCGACCTCGCGCCGCTCGGTGAGCCGGTCGATGACGAACGCGTACAGCCCGTCGTTGTCCGGCACCGCGACGTGGATCAGGAAGTCCCAGCCGCCCGCGGTGACGAAGAGCCCGATCGTCTCGGGGAGCGCCGCTACCCACTCCCGGAACGCGCTGATCACCGGCCGGGACGGCGGGCGGATGCGCACCGAGATCAGCGCCTGCACCGGCCGTCCGACCGCGGCCAGGTCGATCTCCGCGCGGTAGCCCGCGATCACGCCGCGCTCACGGAGCGCCCGGATCCGCAGCAGCGACGTGGACGGCACCACCCCGACCGCGGCCGCCAGTTCGCGGTTCGTCGCCCGCGCATCGTTTTCCAGCTCCCGCAGAAGAGCCCGGTCGATCGCATCAAGCACTGGTGTTTCCCCGATTCATCGAACGTCGTTCATCGCTTGCGCCATAGTCCGCAACGGAAGCTTAGTGTTCCGGCGGAACGCAGCACATCGAAGGAGTGATCGATGACTCTGGTGTCGGAATCGCAGGACGAACTGCTCGCGCTGACCACCCGTCAGCAGCGGACGAAGTGGGTCGTGGTGGTCGACCGGGACCTGCCGATCGGGCTGATCGCGAACGCAGCCGCCTGCCTCTCGGCGACGATCGGCCAGCAGCGGCCGGACCTGCTGGGGCCGGTCACCACCGACGGCTCCGGGCTGGCGCACCAGCCGCTGCCGTTCATCGGCTGCGCGATCCTCGGCGCGGACACCGCGACCGTGCACCGCGTCCGGACGAAGGCCGCCGCCCGGCCCAGCTTGCTCGTCGTCGACATGCCGCAGGCCGCGCAGCGCGCCACCGCCTACACCGAGTACCAGGCCGCGATGGCCGCGACGCCGCACGAGGAGATGGCGTACTACGCGGTCGGCCTCGTCGGCCCGCGCAACCAGATCGACAAGGTCGTCGGCGGCCTCACCCTGCTGCGCTGAGCGTTAGCGGGGCGCCGCGGCGAGTTTGAGGCCGAAGCCGATCAGGGCGGTGCCGGTGACGCGGTCGATCGCACGGTGGACGACCGGGCGCCGGAGCCATCCGCGGACGGCGTGGGCACCGAGGATCAGCGCGGTGAACCAGAGCATCCCCTCGGCGTTGTGCACCAGCGCCAGTGCCAGCCCCATCAGCAGGTGCGGGGCGTGCTCGGGGAGGAACTGCGGGATCACCGCGAGGTAGAACGCGCCGACCTTGGGGTTGAGCAGGTTGGTCAGGACGCCGCGTCGCCACGCCCGCCAGGCGCCGTCGCTGTCCGTGGGCTCCGGTGCCGCCGCGGTCGCCCCGCGCCGGCCGAGCGTCTCCCGGATCAGCTGGACGCCGAGCCAGACCAGGTAGGCGGCGCCGGTGATCCGGAGCGCGGTGTAAGCCAGCGTCGATGCGGTGAGCAGCGCGGACACGCCGACCGCGGCCGCCGCACCCCAGGCCAGCGACCCGGTACCGATCCCCGCTGCGGCGGCGAAGGCCGGGCGGCGTCCACCGACGATCGCGGTGCGTAACACGTAGGCGGTGTCCAGCCCCGGGACGATCGTGAGTAGCGCCGCCACCACCGCGAACGAAACCAGTGCCGACGTGACTGACACCGAGCCTCCTGTGACCTGCGTCACGCGCCTTCACGTCCCGAGGGTCGCGCCCCGTCTAGGTGCTCGTCAGTCCCACGACGAGGAAGGACGGAAACGATGCGCGAGATCGTGGTACTCGGAGCAGGGTACGCGGGCATGGCGGCGGCGACGAGCCTGGCCGGGCGCACCAAGAAGCGGGACGACGTCCGGATCACGGTCGTCAACGCGAGCGAGCGGTTCACCGAGCGGCTGCGGCTGCACCAGGTGGCCTCCGGCCAGCAGCTGGCCGACCTGCGCCTGACCGACCTGCTGAAGCCCATCGGCGTGCGGCTGGTGACCGGCTGGATCACCGGCATGGACGCCGCCGCGCGGACGGTCCGGATCGACGACGAGCGAGACCTTCCGTACGACACGCTGGTGTACGCGCTGGGTGCGGTCGCGGACACGACTGCGGTGCCGGGCGCCGAGGCGAACGCCGCCACGCTCGACAGCGCGGCCGACGCCGAGCTGTTCGCCCGCCGCCTGTCCACCCTCGCCACCGACCCGGCGGCCGCCACCGACCCGGCGGCCGCCACCGACCCGGCCGCCGTCGCCGCGCCGGGCGCCGCTGCCGGGCCGTACGCGGCCGGGCCGCGTGTGACCGGGCCGCGTGTGACTGGGCCGCTTGTGACCGCGCCGCGCCCGGTCGGGCCGGGCCGCGCGACGGTCGCGGTGTGTGGCAGTGGGCTCACCGGCGTCGAGGCCGCCGCCGAGATCGCCGAGCAGTACCCGTCTCTCCGCGTCGTGCTGATCGGCCGGAGCGAACCGGGAGCCACGTTCGCACCGAAGGCCAAGTCCTATCTGGATGGCGCCCTGCGCCGGCTGGGTGTCGAGGTGCGGCCCGGCGTCGAGATCGCCGCGATCGAACCGGACGCGGTGCGGCTCGCCGACGGCGAAACGATCAGTGCCGACGCGGTGCTCTGGACCAGCGGTGTCCGGGTGTCACCGCTGCCCGCCAAGGCCGGGCTCGACGTCGACGACCGGGGCCGGATCGTCACCGACAGCACGCTGCGGTCGATCTCCCACCCGGAGATCTACGCGGTCGGAGACGCGGCCGCGATCCGGCAGGGATACGGGGTGATGCACGGAACCTGCCAGAGCGGCATGCCGACCGGTGCGCACACCGCGGCGTCGATCGCCCGGGAACTGGACGGCAAGGCACCCGAGCCCTTCCGGTTCGGCTACTACCACGCGCCGATCAGCCTCGGCCGGAACGACGGAATCGTCCAGTTCACCCACCCCAACGACACCCCGCGCTCCCTCTGCCTGACCGGCCGACGGGCCCGCTGGTACAAGGAGACCGTGACTTCCTCGCCCTGGTCGACGTTCGGCCGGATGACCACCAGCCCGGGTATGACCGCGATCTGGCCCCGTGGCGGCCGGTACACCCGATGACCGAGAGTGTTTTCGCCGACCACCGCTCCCTGCTGTTCTCGGTCGCCTACCGCATCCTCGGCAGCGCCGCCGACGCCGAGGACGCCGTGCAGGACGCCTGGGTGCGGTGGTCGGCGGCCGACCGCTCGCGGGTCGCCGACCCCAAGGCGTACCTGGTGCGGATCGTGTCGAACGTGGCCATGGACCGGCTGCGTTCGGCCAGCGTCCGCCGCGAGACCTACATCGGGCCCTGGCTCCCCGAACCGATCCTCACCACCAGCGACGCCGCGGACGACGTCGCGGTCGCTGACAGCGTCTCGACGGCGCTGCTGGTGGTGCTCGAGAGCCTCAGCCCGCTGGAGCGGGTGGTGTTCGTCCTCCGCGAGGCGTTCGGCTTCACCTACCGCGAGATCGGCCACGCCGTCGAGCGGTCCGAGGACACCGTGCGCCAGGCCGCGGCCCGGGCCCGGGCGCACGTCCAGGCGCGGCGACCGCGGTTCCCGGCGACGCGCGCCCGGCACCGCGCGGTGACCGAGCGTTTTGTCGCCGCGGCGAGCGGGGGAGACCTCAACACGCTGATGGAGCTGCTCGCCCCCGACGTGGCGCTCTGGACCGACGGCGGCGGCAAGGTCCGGCAGGCGATGCGTCCGGTGATCGGTGCCGAGCGGGTGGCCGCCTGGTTCGCCGGGGTCGCCTCCCGTCCCTACGAGGGCGTCGATCCCGCCGACATGGTCATCGAGGTGGTGGAGCTCAACGGTGCGACCGGGGTCGTGTTCTCCGGCGCGGGCCGGGTGTTCGCGACGCTCACCGTCGACCTGGACGATGAGGGACGGGTCGCCACGATCCACAACGTCGCCAACCCGGACAAACTCCACGACGTCGCCGCCGGCACCGTCCACCCACTGCCCTCCTAGAGTCACCTGACCGATGCGGTTGCCCGTGTTCGCGGCAGGATAGGGTCGGTTGGCTGGTGAACGGAGGGGTAAAGCACGATGGTCAAGCCGGTGGAGTCACAACCGGTACTCACCCCGCTCACCGAGGCGGCGATCTTCCTCGTCGTGGTGATCCGCGAGAACGGTGAAGATCCTGTCCGCGACCTGATCCCGGACGTGGCGGGGATCGCCCGCTCGGTCGGGTTCCGCGCTCCGGAGGGCGACCTCAGCGTCGTCGTCGGATTCGGCTCGGACGCCTGGGATCGGCTGTTCGGCGGTCCGCGCCCGGCGGAGCTGCACCCATTCCGCGAACTGACCGGCCCCCGGCACAAGGCCCCTTCGACCCCCGGTGACCTGCTGTTCCACATCCGCGCCCGGCGGATGGACCTCTGCTTCGAGCTGGCCACCCACCTGCGGCGACGCCTCGGGGACGCCGCCGAGGTCGTCGACGAGACCGTCGGGTTCCGGTACTTCGACCAGCGTGACCTGATGGGCTTCGTCGACGGCACCGAGAACCCGACCGGCGCGTCCGCGATCGAGGTGGCGACGATCGGCGACGAGGACCCGGACTTCGTCGGCGGCAGCTACGTGATCGTGCAGAAGTACCTGCACGACATCGAGGCCTGGAACCGGCTGCCGGTGGAGACCCAGGAGCGGGTGATCGGCCGCACGAAGCTCGACGACATGGAGCTTCCCGACGACGTCAAGCCGGCCGACTCGCACGTGGCGCTGAACACGATCGTGGACGAGGACGGAACCGAGCGGCAGATCGTCCGCGACAACATGCC
Organism: Cryptosporangium aurantiacum; assembly: GCF_900143005.1. NCBI lineage: Bacteria > Bacillati > Actinomycetota > Actinomycetes > Cryptosporangiales > Cryptosporangiaceae > Cryptosporangium > Cryptosporangium aurantiacum. The sequence continues at coordinate 96,689 of NZ_FRCS01000014.1, read as the reverse complement.
GTTCGGGTCGGTGGCCGCCGGCGAGTTCGGCACGTACTTCATCGGGTACGCGGCGACCCCGTCGGTGACCGAGCAGATGCTCGTCAACATGTTCATCGGGCGTCCGCCGGGCGTCACCGACCGGATCCTCGACTTCTCCACGGCGGTCACCGGCAGCCTGTTCTTCGTGCCCAGCGCGGACCTGCTGGACGATCCGCCCGGTCCCCCCGAGAAGCTTCAGGCCACACCCGAAACCCCCGACGACGGGTCGCTGCGCATCGGCAGCCTCAAGAGGAGCACCGCACCGTGAACAATCTCTACCGCGAGCTCGCGCCGATCTCGGACGCCGCCTGGGCCGACATCGAGACCGAGGCCCGCCGGACGTTCACCCGGCACGTCGCCGCGCGTCGTGTCATCGACGTGATCGGCCCCTCCGGCGAGGAGCTCTCCGCCGTCGGCACCGGGCACCTGAGCGACCTGGCTCCGCCCGCCGAGGGTGTCCGGGTGCGCAGCCGCATCGTGCAGCCGATCGTGGAGTTCCGGATCCCGTTCGTCGTCGACCGCCAGGCCGTGGACGACGTCGAGCGCGGCGCGAAGAACTCGGACTGGCAGCCGGTCAAGGACGCGGCCAAGGCACTGGCGTTCGCCGAGGACCGCGCGATCCTCGACGGGTACGCCGCAGCAGGCATCGTCGGCCTGCGGCCGGGCAGCACCAACACGAAGATCGCGCTGCCGGACGACGTCCGGGAGTACCCGAACGCGGTGGCGCAGGCGATCACGTCGCTCCGGCTGGCCGGCGTCGACGGCCCCTACAGCCTGCTGCTGTCCGCCGAGGCCTACACCGCGGTCGCCGAGACCAGCGATCACGGCTACCCGATCCACGAGCACATTGCCCGGGTGCTGCGGGACGGCGAGATCATCTGGGCACCGGCGATCGACGGTGCGGTGGTGCTGTCCACCCGCGGTGGCGACTACGAGCTGTACCTGGGCCAGGACGTCTCGATCGGTTATCTGTCGCACGACGCGACGTCGATCGAGCTGTACTTCCAGGAGTCGCTGACGTTCGTCGTCCAGACCGGCGAAGCCTCGGTGAACCTGACCGCCTGACCTCCGAGAAACCTGTCCAGTTATCGACGTATCACCCGCGGGTGATACGTCGACAACTGGACGATTTTCTAGCGAGCCGTGGCGTACTGCTCGCGCAGTTTGCCCTTCACCAGCTTGCCGGTCGGCGTCCGGGGCAGTGCGTCGGTGAATTCGAACTGGCGGGGCACCTTGAACCCGGCCAGCCGCGCCCGCGCGAACTCGGTCAGCGAGGTCCGCGTCTCGTCGGTCGGCGAAGCCGATGCCACGAGCTGCACGACCGCGAGCACCGCCTCGCCGAACTCCTGGTCGGGCACCCCGATCACCGCGACGTCCAACACCGAGGGGTGCTGCAGCAGCACGTCCTCGATCTCCTGCGGGTAGATGTTCACGCCGCCCGAGATGATCGTGAACGCCTTCCGGTCGCTCAGGTACAGGTACCCCTCGTCGTCCAGCCGCCCCACGTCGCCGACCGTCGTCCAGGTCGGATGGTCGCGGTGTTGAGCGCTCCGGGTCTTCTCCGGGTCGTTGTGGTAGCTGAACGGAAGGTCGTCGCGTTCGAAGTAGATCAGGCCGGTCTCGCCGGTCGGCAGGACGTTGCCCTGGTCGTCGCAGATCCGCGGGATGCCGATCATCGGTTTGCCGACCGAGCCGGGGTGCTTCAGCCAGTCCTCGGAGCCGATGAACGTGCCGCCCGCGCCCTCGGTGGAGGCGTAGTACTCCTCGAGGATCGGACCCCACCACTCGATCATCTGCCGCTTCACCTCGACGGGGCAGGGCGCGGCGGCGTGGATCGCGACCTTGTGCGAGCTCAGGTCGTAGCCACCGCGCACCGAGACCGGCAGCCGCAGCATCCGGACGAAGTGCGTCGGCACCCACTGGCTGTGCGTCACCCGGTAGCGCGCGATCGCCCGCACGGCCCGCTCGGCGTCGAAGCTCGGCATCACCACGACCGTGCCGCCGAGGCTGGTCACGACCATGCTGAAGCGCAACGGTGCCGCGTGGTAGAGCGGCGCGGGGGAGAGGTAGACCGTGTTCGCGTCGATCCCGTAGATCGGGCCGAACACCGCCACGTACGGGTCACCCGGCTCGTGAACCTGCCGCTCCGGCAGGACCGGCTTGATGCCCTTCGGGCGCCCGGTCGTGCCCGACGAGTACAGCATGTCGCCGCCGCGCGGCTGGTCGGCCGCGGGCTCCGGGGACGCGCCGGCGAGGAACTCTTCGTAGTCGGTGTAGCCGGAGTGCGGTTCGCCGCCGATCAGGACCCGGGTGCGCAGGGCCGGGAAGTCACCCTCGACGAGCGGCCGCAGCCCCGCGGAGACGACCAGCGCGGACGCACCGCAGTCCCGCAGGATGTACTCGACCTCGGGCTTGGCGAGGTGCCAGTTCACCGCGGTGAGATAGAGCCCGGCCCGCAGGCACGCCCAGTACACCTCGTGGACGCGCGGGCTGTTCTCGGTGAGCAGCGCGACGACGTCGCCCGGGCGCAACCCGGCCGCGGTGAACGCGTTCGCGAGCCGCGTGGACCGCTCTTCCAGCTGGGCGTAGGTGAGAACCTCGCTGTCGTCTTCCATGATGACGGCGGGCTTGTCGGGGGTGGAGGCGACGTAGGCTCCTGGGTACACGGGCAACACCTCACGCGCTCGGAGGAGTCCGAGGCTTGCGCCGTGGGCGCGACACCGGCCTCGGGAACCTGGCCCAGGCATCGTGACTCCGACCCCACCCCCGTGTCGAGAGTCGCGGTTAACTTAATCCGGTCTTCCGGGCACGAAAACGGTAACTCCCGCCCGCGCTGGAAACGGTCGGATCGGTGAATCCGGCTCGACGCAGCCGATCGGGGAGGGCGTCGGGGTCCACGACGACCATCGTGTCCCCGAGGTGCAGGAGCCGGAACCGGTGGCTGTACCGGCTGTCCGAGCCCGCGAACGTGCCGCCCGGACGCAGCACCCGGCAGGCCTCGGCGAACAGCCGGTCCTGAGCGGCGGGCGACGGTACGTGGTGCAGCATCGTGAAGCACACGACCGCGTCGAAGGACTCGTCCGGGAACTGCAGGTCGGTCGCGTCACCGGTCACGATCGTCGCCCGGTCACCGAGTTCCCGGTCGAGCAGCGCGGCGGACGCCGGGTCGACCTCCACCGCGGTGAGGCGCGGAACGGTGCCGGCCAGCACCTTCGTCGTCGCCCCGAAACCGGGTCCGATCTCCAGCACCTCCTCGCCGAGGGTCACGCCGGCCAGGGCCCACGGCAGGAGCTTCTCCTCGACCACGCCCGCCCACCGATCGGAGCTGCACAGCCTGCGATGTATCCAGTTCATCGGCACGGGAGCGACGCTAAGCCGAGGGTGAGCCCGGCCGCGACGCGCTAGCTTGCCAAGGTATGTCGCGTAACGGCCACGACGGCGTGCCCGGTGCGGTCTTCATCGGTGACTTCGCGCTGAGCGGCGGCGAGTGGTTCCCGTCGCACCGCCATTCGGTGCACCAGCTGGTCTGGTCGCGGCGCGGGGTGGGCAGCGTCCGGATCGGCGACGCGACCTGGTTCCTGCCCCGCACGCTGGCGCTCTGGGTGCCGGCCGGCGTGGTGCACGCGACCGGAGCCGTCGACCCGTCCTGGAACCGCAGCCCGTACTTCCGCCCGGAACGGTGCCCGGCTGGGATCCGGGAGTGGGCGGAACCGACCGTGGTCGCGGTGTCGCCGCTGCTGGCCGCGTTGATCGACCACCTCGCGGACGAGCACCTGACCACCGACGAGCGGATCCGGGCCGAAGCCGTGGTCTTCGACCAGTTGCGGCCGCTCTCCACGGTGGCGATCCCGCTACCGATGCCGCGGGATCGTCGCGCGGCCCGGATCGCGGCGGCCCTGGTCGAGGACCCGGCCGACGACCACACGCTCGCGCAGTGGGCGTCGGAGGTCGGCGCGAGCGCCCGCACGTTACGCCGGGTGTTCCTCGCCGAGACCGGGCTGTCGTTCGGCCGGTGGCGGACCCACGTCCGGCTGCGGGCGGCGATGCCCGTCCTGGCCGCCGGTCAGCCGGTCGCGGCGGCCGCCCGCCGAGCCGGGTACGGGACGCCGAGCGCGTTCGTCGCGGCGTTCCACCGCACGGTCGGCGTCCCGCCGGGGGTGTACTTCGCGCGTGGCTGACCGTTGGGGCAGTCTGGTCCGGTGGAACCGAAGATCACGCTCGGCAGGCTGGAACTGATCGACGAACTCGAGGACCTCTGGCTCGCGCTCCACGCGCATCACCAGGAGGGCTTGCCCGGCTTCGCCTACCATCCGCCCGCCACGTCCTGGCGGAACCGCCGGGCCCAGTACCACCACTGGCTGGCGCACCCGCAGGCGTTCGTCCTGGTCGCCTACGACGGCCCGACGCCGGTCGGGTACGCGCTGGTCGAGGTCATCGAGGGGCCGGAGGACACCTGGGTGACCGGCGACCGGATCGCCGAGCTGCAGACGCTCTCGGTCGCCCCGGGGTGGCGGGGGCGCGGGCTCGGCACGCTGCTGCTCGACCGGGTCGACGCCGAGCTGGCCGCGCGGGGCATCCACGACCTGCTGATCGCGGTACTGGAGGGCAACGACGGTGCCGAGCGGTTCTACCAGCGGCGCGGTCTGAAGAAGGTGATGAGCACGTACGCCCGCTTCTCTGGCGGTGAAACTCCGCAAAAAGGATGATTATCCTGCAACTGTTCGGGTAAGGCGGTTTCGACCCAAGGGGGGCGGGGCCGGTGTTTACGCTGAACGAGGCCTTCCTGAACAGTGAAGATCGACTGCGTGCAGTCAACAGTGCCCGCCGTACGCTCCCGGCACGCCCCGTGCCGCTCGACGGCATCGCCCGTGCGGCGGCGCGTCTGCTGGAGGCCCGCACCGGGTTGGTGACGCTGGTCGACGCGGAGACCGAGAGCTTCGCCGGTGCGTTCGGCGCACCGGCGAAACTGGTCTCCGGGGGTCGCGCGCCGCTCTCCTACTCCGTCTGCAAGTACGTGGTCAGCGCTGACCACCCGGTCGAGTGCGGCGACATGAGCGCCGACCCCGCGCTGCGGCACCACCCGCTGTTCGCCGAGTACGGCCTGCGGTCGTTCCTCGGGGTCCCGGTCCGCGACTCCGACGACCGGACACTCGGCTCGGTGACCGTGCTGGACACCGTGCCGCGGACCTGGGACGGCGGTCACCTGGCCACGCTGCTCACCGTCGCCGACCTGATCGGCCCGGTACCGACCGACGAGCGGCGAACCGCCGTCGCGGCGGTGGCCGGGCTGGACACCGGGACCGTCCTGGACGGCCTGTTGGAAGCGTTCGTCGCGGTCAGCGGCGACGGACGGATCATCGGGTGGAACGCCGCCGCCGAGGAGGTGTTCGGCTGGAGCGCCGCCGAGATCGTCGGCGAGCCGGTGGACCGGCTCGCGATCTGCGGTCCCGCGATCGCCGCCCCGTTCGGTGAGATGTTCGCGGGAGGGCCGGTTCAGTCCCGCCTCCTCCGCTGCGTGCATCGGGACGGCCGACCCCTGCTGCTCCGCTGCCGGACGTCGATGGCCCGTGGCCCGGCCGGCGCGGTGATCTGTGCGTTTCTCACCGACGAGACCGCGCGCACCGAGGCGGAGGCCGACGCCGCGCGGGCGCGCCTATTCAGCGACACGCTCCTGGACAGCCTCCACAACGGCGTGATCGCGTGCGACGCCACCGGGCGGATCGTCCTGGTCAACCGCGCGTTCCGGGCACTGCACGACCTCCCGCCGGACTGGCCGTCCACCGACCTGCACCAGGCCACGATGGAGCTGCTGCCCCGGCTGCACCACGCGTCCGGCACCCCGTTCCGGCCGGTCGAGACCCCGCTGCGCCGGGCGTTGACCGGGCAGTCGGTACACGAGACCGACATCCGGCTCGCGGTGCCCGAGCGGCCGATCCGCCACCTCACGGTCGACGCGCGGCCGCTGCGGGCGGCCGACGGCTCCGAGCTCGGCGCGGTCGCCACGATGCTGGACGTCACCGCGACCCGCCGGTCCACGCGGATCAGCGACTGCGAGCTGCGCGTCGCCCGGCTTCTGGCGCGCGCCGAAACGCTGGACGACGTCGCGCCGGACCTCGTCGCGACGGTGGCCGGCTCGCTCGGCTGGACCCACGTCGGGTTGTGGCTGGTGGACACCGCCGCCGACGTGCTGCGTCCGGTCGCCGCCTGGCCGAACCCGCTGCTCGCCGACGGCAGGCCGCTGCCGGCCGCCGTTCGGCCCGGGGTGGGCAGCACCGGAACGGTCTGGGTCACCGGCGAACCGCTGTGGATCCCGGATCTGCGCCGCCTCTCCGCCGAGCACGCGGCGCTCCTCGGGAAGCATCCCGAGTACGCGGCCGCCACCGACCTGCGGGCGCTGCTGGTCATCCCCATCCCCGGCGACGGGGTGCCGATCGGCGTGCTGACCTGCGCGAGCGACCATCCGCAGCACGACGACTCGCTGGTCGAGGCCCTGCTGACCGGGGTGGCCGCGCAGGTCGGCCACTTCCTGGTGCGGAGGCGGGAACGGGAACTCGCCGACGAGCTGCATCGCACCAAGCAGGACTACATCGCGCTGGTCGGCCACGAACTGCGGACGCCGGTCACGTCGATCGCCACGTACAGCGAGCTGCTCGGGATGAGCGCGGCCGGCTGGCCCGAGACCGACCGGCACCTGCTGGACGTGGTCGTGCGCAACACCGCACGCCTGCGCGAGCTGATCGAGGAGCTGCTCGACCTGAGCGCGGTGGAGAGCGGCGCGCTCAGCCTGACCATCGAGGAGGTCGATCTCGCCGGGATCGTCGAGGCCGCCGCCGACGCCCTGGAGCGGCCGGCCTCGATCACGCTCCGCGTCGAGGCCGGGACGGCATTTCTCGTGCCGGGGGACGCCGGGAGGTTGCGCCAGGTCGTCGACCAGGTCCTGTCCAACGCGGTGAAGTTCAGCCCGGACGGCGGTGAGGTGAAGATCTGCCTGCGCGCGGAGCCGGACACCGCGGTCCTCACGGTCGCTGACCACGGCCTCGGCATCCCGGACGACGAGCGCGACCGGGTGTTCGAGAACTTCTTCCGATGCGAGGCGGCGCAGACCGGGGGCATCCCCGGCGCGGGTCTGGGGCTGAGCATCGCCAAGGCGCTGATCACCGCCCACGGGGGCACGGTCGCGCTGAGCGACGGAGAGGGCGGCACGGGGACCGTTGTGACGGTGTGCCTGCCCCGCCGCGTCGTCGGCCACCTCGACGACGGGCACCACTGACACTCCGGGCGATCCTGGAATTCTTCAAGTTTTCGGGGCGTCCCGGGGTTTCGACCGCGCCGCCGGTGGCATCCGACCGCGTCCGCTTCGCCCGACGTCGCCCCGGAGAGTGTTTATGGCAGCCGACAGCAACGTCACACAGAACCCCGACCAGGCGGCGCCTGCGCCGGTAAGTCCGACCGGTCGGACCGAGCGGGAACACCTGTTCGGCGGTGACCCCCGCGCCCAGGCGGGGGAGCACCTCACCACGTCGCAGGGCCTCCGGCTCTCCGACACCGACCACTCGCTCAAAGCAGGACCGCGCGGGCCCTCGCTGCTCGAGGACCACCACCTGCGGGAGAAGATCACCCACTTCGATCACGAGCGCATCCCCGAGCGCGTGGTGCACGCCCGTGGGGCCGCCGCGCACGGCACGTTCGTCGCCTACGGCAACGCCGCTTCGGCCACCAAGGCGAAGTTCCTCGCCGAGAAAGGCCACAAGACCGACGTCTTCGTGCGGTTCTCGACCGTGCTGGGCTCCCGCGGCTCCGCGGACACGGTGCGGGACACGCGCGGGTTCGCGACCAAGTTCTATACCGACGAGGGGACGTTCGACCTCGTCGGCAACAACATCCCGGTGTTCTTCATCCAGGACGGGATCAAGTTCCCGGACATCATCCACGCGGGAAAGCCGCACCCGGACCGCGAGATCCCGCAGGCCCAGTCGGCGCACGACACGTTCTGGGACTTCGTGTCGCTGCACACCGAGGCCACCCACCACGTGTTCTGGAACATGTCCGACCGCGGCATCCCCCGCTCCTACCGGACGATGGAGGGCTTCGGCGTCCACACGTTCCGGCTGGAGAACGCGGACGGTGAGACCTGCCTCGCGAAGTTCCACTGGAAGCCGATCGCCGGTGTGCACTCGCTGGTCTGGGAGGAAGCGCAGATCGCGGCGGGCGTCGACCCGGACTTCCACCGGCGGGACATGGCCGACGCGATCGAGGCCGGCGCGTACTTCGAGTACGAGCTCGGGCTGCAGCTGCTGCCGGACTCCCCGGACGAGACGTTCCAGGGCATCGACCTGCTCGACCCGACCAAGTTCGTCCCGGAGGAGCTCGCGCCGGTGCAGCGGGTCGGCAAGCTGACGCTCGATCGCAACCCGACGAACTACTTCGCCGAGACCGAGCAGGTCGCGTTCCACCTCGGCAACCTGGTGCCGGGCATTCAGGTGACCAACGACCCGCTGCTGCAGGCCCGGCTGTTCTCCTACCTGGACACCCAGCTCACCCGGCTGGGCGGCCCGAACTTCCCGCAGCTGCCGATCAACCGGCCGCACACCGAGGTCAACGACAACCTGCGGGACGGCATGCACCAGACCGCCGTCCACCGTGGGCAGGCGCCGTACCTGCCGAACTCGATCGACGGCGGCGGTCCGTTCACCACCGACGGGTACGTGGAGGTGCCGCGCGAGGTCGCCGGCCCCAAGGTGCGCGAGAACCCGGCCTCGTTCGACGACCACTTCAGCCAGGCGGCGCTGTTCTACCACTCGCTGAGCCCGGTCGAGCAGGTCCACGTCACCGAGGCGTTCACGTTCGAGCTGGGCAAGTGCTACGAGCAGGCGATCAAGGAGCGTGAGCTGCAGGTGCTCGCGAAGATCGACGCCACGCTGTGCCAGACCGTGGCCGCGGGGCTGGGTCTGCCGGCCCCGAAGGACGAGCCGGTGACGCACGGACCGGTGTCGCCCGCGCTGTCCCAGATCCCGCCGGGTCCGGGGCCGATCACCGGCCGGATCATCGGCGTCGTCGCGGGGCCGGGTGCGGACCTGTCCGGCATCGAGAAGCTGCGCGAGCCACTGGAGGCCGCGGGTGCGGTGGTGCGGATCATCGCACCGCAGGGCGGGATGCTGGGTTCCGGGAAGTCGCAGCAGGTCGTGGAGCGGACGTTCCTCACCGCCCGCTCGATCGAGTTCGACGCGATCGTCGTGGCCTCCGGCGTGGCTGAGACGCCGGACGCCGGGGACATCAAGGCCCGCATCCTGCTGCTGGAGGCGTTCCGGCACAACAAGGTGATCGCGGCCTGGGGCGACGGCGTGAAGGTCCTCGCCGGCGCGGGTATCGCCGGTGGCCCGGGTGTTCTGCTGGCGGACAACCCCGACAAGGACTTCGCGACGTCGTTCGTGCAGGCCGTGGGCCTCCACCGCGTCTGGGAGCGCGCCGACGCCGTGATGGCTTCCGAGGTCCCGCCGGCTTAGGCCTTGTGGAGTGCGGTGGCAACCTCGAGGGCGATCTGGTGCTCCTCCTTCACTTGGACGACGAGCACCGGCACATCGGCGTCCGGCGCCGAGATCAGCCCGTCGTCCTCGCGGTTGCCACCGCTGACCGGCTGCACCCCCAGCACGGCCAGCTCCGAACAGACCGCCGCTCGCACCTCGGGCTGGTCCCAGCCGATCTCCCCGGTGAACACCAGCGCATCCAAGTGCGGCAGCGACGCGGCCATCGCGCCGATGGCTCGCCGGACGGCATGGGCGTAGGCGTCCAGTGCCGCGGCGGCCGCCGGCTCGGACGACCCGACCAGCTCCCGGGTGTCGTCGGAGAGCCCTCCGGACATGCCGAGCAGCCCGGACTTCTTCTGGAGACCCTCGGCGAGCTCGTCGCGGGTCAGCCGCCCGTCGAGCAGCCAGAGCAGCAGCCCCGGGTCGACCGCCCCGGAACGCTTGGTCATCGGGATCCCGTCCAGCGGCGTCATGCCCATCGTCGTATCGACGCTGCGCCCGCCGGCGACCGCGCACACCGAACCACCGCCGCCGAGGTGGGCGATCACCAGGTTCGGCGACGGCCGTCCCAGCAGCACCGCCGCGCGGCGGGATGCCCACGCGTACGACAGGCCGTGAAATCCGTACCGGTGCAGCCCCCAGCGCTCTCGCCATTCGGCGGGCAGCGGCAGCATCGCCGCGGCCGGCGGTAGCCCGGCGTGGAACGCGGTGTCCGGGCACACGAAGTGCGGTACGTCCGGAAGCTGCGACCGGGCTGCGGCCAGCAACGCCAGCGCCGGTGGGACGTGCTGCGGTGCGAGGTCGGCGACCTCGCCCAGCGCGTCCGCCAGCGCGTCGTCCACGACCGTGGGGACCGCGACGACGCGTGCGCCGTGCACCAGGCGGTGACCGACCGCGTCCGGTTCGTCCGGGAGCGTGCCGAGGAGGTCGCGCAGCGCGTCGGTGGCCTCGTCCGAACCGGGCTCGACGTCCAGCGTCTCGGCGGCGAGCTCGTCCATCGCGTCCGGATCGTCGGCGGTGCGGATCAGCGCGACCCCGACGCTGTGCGACCCGGCGGTGACCGCGAGAACCCGTGTCATGCCTACCGGAATACACACTGCATCCGGCGTTGAAACCGACCCGCGGAGGTCGTCACCGAGGGCAAATCGGCGTGAACTGTTGTGAGCCGGTCCTAGGATGGAGATCTGGCTAACTGGGGAGGGCCCGAGTGGACCTGGATACTTTCTTTTCCACCGGATCGTCGGCGATCTCGTCCGCTCAGAACACTTTCACGAACAGAACGTCGGAGATCGAAGCATTTGGTCGGTCACTGCAGAGCGTTGACGATCGCCTCGGGGGAGCGCGCGGGCTGGTCGAGGACGTTATCTCGCCCCGCACCAACGTTCTGGTGTTCTACGGATTGGGGGGAATCGGCAAATCGCGTCTCTCTCGCGAACTCGAGTCCCGGCTGCACCGGGAGCGTCCGGAGTCGGTGGAGCGGCTCAGTTTCCGGCACGACTTCGATTCGGGTCAGGCCAGCGACATCGAGAGCATTCTGCTGGGCCTGCGTGCGGTGCTCGGAAACTACCGGCCGGTCTGGCCCGCGTTCGACCTCGCTTTTGCGGCGTATTGGGAACGGGCCCACCCGGGAATTCCGATGCAGACCGTGCTGAACAATTCGTCGATGCTCCGCCGGCTGAGCGGCAGTTCGCAGGTGGGCACGCAGATCCAGGATGCCGTGCAGGATCTGCTCGCGAGCCCCGGCGGTGTGCTGGGAATCTTCGTCGCGGGTGCGAAGGCCCTCGGCGGTAGCGTCCGGGATCGGATCGCCGAGCGGCAACTCCTGCGCGAGTGCCCGTTCTTCGAGCCGGTCGTGTCCGAGTCCGATCCGATCGTCATGCGTTCGTACCTGGCATCGCTGCTCGCTTGGGACCTGGCACGGGTTCAGGAGCGACGGGCTGCGGACGGGGTGACGCTCAGCCTCACGGTGTTCTTCGATACCTGGGAGCGAGTCCAGGAGTCGGAGCCCCGGCGGAACGACCTCGAAGACCTCCTCGCGCGGATCGCCTATTTGACTCCGAACGCCCTGTTCGTCCTCACCGGCCGGAACCAGGTCCGCTGGGCGGACGAGGCGAGTCGTGCGTGCATGCAATGGGCAGGGCCGGAGAGGTGGCCGTTTCTCGCCGACGAGCTCGGCGAGGTCGAACCTCGGCAGCACCTCGTCGGATCCCTGTCGAATACCGACGCGGAACGGTTCTTGACGCTCCGGCTGCAGGATTCGGGAGAACCGGCGATACCCGTGACCATTCGTCAGCGGATCATCGCCGGGGCGAGCGGCGTGCCGCTGTACCTGGATCTCTCCGCGGTTCAATACGCGCAGGGCCTCGCCCGGGGGGCCGAGGTCAGCGAGAACGACTTCGGGCAGCCTTTTCCCGAGGTGGTGCTCAGGATCCTTCGTGATCTGAAGGCCAATCAGCGGACGCTGCTGCGAATGGCCTCGATGGTGAGCAGGTTCGACGCGGACCTCCTTCTGGCCGGTGCGTCGGATCTGCCGGACTCGGCGTTAGAACAGTTTCTTCGGCGATCCCTGGTGCAGCGGTATCCCAATGACTTCCTGCCCTACGGGATTCACGAGTCGCTGCGTGATGCCGTCCAGGATGCGGACGTTGCGGAGGATCGGTGGTCGGAGCGAGAGTGGTCGGCGGCGGCGGCGCGGCTCCTCGCGGAAATCCATCGCCGCATTCGCCCGGAACTCGACGCTACCGGTGCAATCGAGAGCTCGACGCTGGCCGGTTACTTCGTGGAGGCATTCCGGCTGACCAGCTGCACCAAAAAGATCCCGTCGTGGGTGTGGCAATTGGCCGGCCGTCTCCACTCGATCGGTAATTTGGCTGCGTTGGCCGGCGTGATGTCGGTGGTTCCGGAAGGAAACGTCGCTATTCACAACTCGGCCTACGGGCTGTGGGCGATAGCGCATCGTCGGACGTTGGGTCCGGAACGCACGGCGGAGATCCTCGACGGGATTCTCCGGCGCTCCGACCTGGATCCGGTGGGCCGCCAGTACCTCGGCTACTGGTCGGCGTGGATGCTCGATGAGAGTGGGCGCTGGGACGCGGCACGGGCGCTCCGGCTGTCGCTCAGTTCGTCGGACGGGTACTTCCGCCCGTTCGTGGCGCACGCGCTGTCGCGGAGCGACTGGGTCTGCGGCCGGCTGCGCGATGCCGTCGCGGCGATCTTCGACGACGCCGACCCGCTGCAGCGCTTCTGGCAACAGGGCATCGCCGGCCGTGTCGCCTGGATCTGCGGCCGGTTCGAGGAAGCGGACTCGCTGTTCGAGGAGCGGATCGAGACCGCGCGGAGCATCAACGCGCTCGACCTGTACGCGCATGCGCTGCGGACACGCGCTGAACTCCGCTGCTTCACCCGGCCGGGGTCGCAGGCGGAGGCAGCGGAGGCGATCGACATCTATCGCCGGATCGGCGTGCCGGTCAGTGAGGCGGAGTGCCGTGTCGCCGTGGCGATCGCGAACACCACACCGACCTCGCGCGACGAGGTGCGGGAGGCTCTCGCACCGCTTCGGCAGCCCACGGCCGGCGTGCCGGTGTACGCGCTGGTGGCAGAGATCTTCGCGGATTGTGTGGCCGGGCGCCTGGAGCCCGCCGTCGAGGCGTTCCGTCAGCTCCAAGCCGCCCGGGAAGGCGACTCGTACGTCTACTGGGAAGAGATCGCGTCGTGGTGGATCGCTGAGCTGGACGCGACCGTGAGCCTGAACGCGTCCACGGGAACCGACTGGGTTTACGGAAAGGACGAAGCGCGCCAGAGCTGGACGCAGGTGCTGCGGGCGCGTCGCGAGCCGGACGCTAGCGAGCGAGAAGTCTCAGCGAACTGAGGAACAGTTCGAAAACGGCAGGCATATCGACGGCGTCCGGGTCCAGGAGCCACTGGATCTGGAGCCCGTCCATGAGCGCGATCAGCGCGGTGGCGGCGGCGTCGGCATCGATCTCGGCCGGAATGTCCCCGGTGGACTGCGCTTCGGACACGGCGTCGCGCAGCATCGCCCGTAGCGCGCGGTACCGCTCGGTGAACGGCTCGCGCGCGGGGTGGCCCTCGGCGACCGCCTCGCCGGCCAGCGTCGTGTAGAGCTGGACGAGCCCCGGCACACTCGTGTTGTGCCGGACCTGCTCGGCCAGGCGTTCCAGTGCGGCATGCCCGGTCACCGGCTGGTCCGCCGGGAAGAGACGGGCCGCGTCCTCGGCGTCGCGCACCGCGATGACCTCGGCGAGCAGGTGCTCCTTGGATGCGAAGTGGTGGAGCAGCCCGGCCTGGCTCAGCCCGACCCGGTCGGCGATCTCCTTGAGCGAACCACCGCGGTAGCCGGACTCGGCGAAGACCCGGACCGCCTCGTGCAGGATCTCGGCGCGTTTCGCCCTGCCCTTGGAGTAGCTGCCCCGCGGCCGACGCCGTCCGGCCGGCTGCGTGGCCCCTGGATCGACGTCTACCGGTTGATTCGTCACACCGCCACGCTAGGCGACGCCACGATCCTCGTCCTAGGATAGAAACCTATCGGCCAGTCGGTTTTTACCGCGCTGCCGATCCACCGCAGAGGAGCGGTCCATGGCCTTCGACCCGACAGCGCTGTCGACGCGCACGGCGCCGCCCGGCACGCCGCTGGGGCGCTTCGGCGCGACGATGCCGCTCGCGGCGTTCGGCCTCAACCTGGCGTTGCTGACGCCGGTCGTCGTCACGCTCGCGCTGAAGGTGGAGGCGGTCGCGCCGGACACGAAGGAGCGCGACTTAGGCATCGTGCTCGGCATCGGGGCGTTCCTCGCGCTGGTCAGCAACCCGCTCGCGGGCCGGCTGTCCGACCGCACCGCGTCCCGGTACGGGATGCGCAAGCCGTGGCTGCTCGGCGGCACGCTCCTCGGCGCGCTCGGCCTCGTGGTGGTCGCGACCGCGGACGACGTCCTGATGATCGGCATCGGCTGGTGCGTGACGCAGGTGGCCTACAACGGGGCGCTCGCCGCGCTGTCGGCGACGCTGCCCGACCAGGTCCCCTCCGCGCGCCGGGGCGCGATCAGCGGGCTGGTCGGCATCACGACGCTGCTCAGCATCGTCGTCGGGTCGCTGTTGACGGCGGTGCTCGACGGTGACCTGGCCCGCTTCCTGGTGCCCGCGCTGATCGCACTGGCACTCGTCGGCCTCTTCGTGTTCGTGCTCAGCGATCGGGTCGCCGCCGGGCGTCCGGCTGGCCGGCTGGACCTCAAGGCGTTTCTCGGGTCGTTCGTCTTCGACCCCCGCCGCTACCCCGACTTCGGCTGGGCCTGGCTGACCCGGTTCACGTTCGTGTTCGCGGCGGCGACCGGCCTCACGTACCTGCCGTTCTTCCTCAGCGACGAGCTCGGCATCCCGACCGACGAGGTGCCTGGCCGGGTCGCGATCGCCACCGTCGCGGCCGCCGCGGTGACCATACTGACCAGCGTTCTCGGCGGATTCTTCTCCGATCGGCTCGGACGGCGGAAGCCGTTCGTCGTGGTCGCCGCGCTGGTCGCTATGGTCGGACTGATCGTCGTCGCGCTCTCCGGCTCGTTCACCCAGTTGCTGATCGGGGAGATCATCCTCGGCTTGGGGACCGGCTGCTTCTACGCGGTCGACCTCGCGTTGATCACCGAGGTGCTCCCCAGCGCGGACGACGTCGCGAAGGACCTCGGCGTGATCAACATGGCCAACGCGCTTCCCCAGTCACTGGCGCCGGCGATCGCGCCGGTGTTCCTGGCGATCGGCGGCTACCCGCTGCTGTTCGTCGCCGGAGCCGTCGTCGGGATCGTCGGCGCGCTTCTCGTCACCAGAATCAGGAGTGTGGCATGAGTGAGGACCTCCTCGGCAAGCTGTCGTTGGAGCAGAAGGTTCGTCTGCTGACCGGCGAGGACTTCTGGTCGCTGTACCCGGAGCCCGCGGTCGGCCTGCGCAAGGTCGTGCTCTCCGACGGTCCGGCAGGCGTCCGTGGCACCAACTGGGACGAGCGGGACCGCTCGGCCAACATCCCGTCCCCGACCGCGCTCGCCGCGTCCTGGGACGTCGGCCTGGTGCAGCGGCTCGGCCGCCTGCTGGCCGCCGAAGCCCGCCGGAAGAACGTCGACGTGCTGCTCGCGCCGACCGTGAACCTGCACAGGTCGCCGCTCGGAGGGCGGCACTTCGAGGCGTACTCGGAGGACCCGCTGCTCTCCGGCGAGATCGGCGCGGCGTACGTCCGCGGGGTCCAGTCCGGCGGGGTCGCCGCGACCGTGAAGCACTTCGTCGCCAACGACAGCGAGACCGAGCGGATGTCCTACGACGTCACGGTCGACGACCGGGCGCTGCGGGAGGTCTACCTCGCGCCGTTCGAGCGGATCGTCGCCGAGGGCGTCTGGGCGGTGATGGCCGCCTACAACGCGGTGGCCGGTGCCACGATGACCGAGAGCCCGCTGCTGCGTGACGTGCTGCAGGACGAGTGGGGCTTCGACGGCGTCGTGATGTCGGACTGGTTCGCGACCCGCAGCACGGTCGCGGCGGGCAACGCGGGCCTGGACCTCGCTATGCCGGGCCCGATCAGCCCGTGGGGTGACGCACTGGTCGCCGCGGTCCGCGACGGGTCGGTACCCGAATCGCGGATCGACGACAAGGTCCGTCGCCTGCTCCGGCTGGCCGAACGGGTCGGTGCGCTGGACGGGATCGCTCCGGCGGTGCCGTTGATCGGTCCGGCGCCGGACGCGGAGGTCGCCGCGCTCAGCCGCGAGGCCGCGGCGCGCGGGATGGTTCTCGTGAAGAACGCCGGTGTCCTGCCGCTGTCGGCTCCCGCGCTGCGGAAGGTGGCCGTCATCGGCCCGAACGCCGTGCAGGCCCGGACGATGGGCGGCGGGTCGGCGAGCGTCAGCCCCACGTACACGGTGACGCCGCTCGCGGGGTTGAGCGCGGCGCTCGGAGAGGGCGTCGAGGTCGTCGCCGCCTCCGGCTGTTTCCCCAGCGAGAAGCTCGACCCGGTGCCGTTGGAGCAGGTCACCGACCCGGTCGACGGCACTCCGGGGCTGCGCGTCCGGTTCGTCGACGAGACCGGCGCCCCGCTCGCCGAGGAGCACCGGGAGAGCGGTCAGCTGACCTACCTGGGCAGCTTCGCCGGTGCCGAGGCCTCCCGGGTGAGCGCGATCGAGATCGCCACCCGGTACACCGCCCTGGTGGACGGCGACCACCTGCTGGGCGCCGCCGGTGTCGGCCAGTTCCGGCTGACCGTCGACGGCCACGACGTCCTCGACCAGGTCATCGACCCGCCCGGCCCGGACCTGGTGGAAGCGATGATGAACCCCGACCAGGCCTACGCGCCGGTCCGGCTCGCCGCGGGCGGCTCGGTCGACGTCGTGCTGCGGTACGAGCTGCCCGCGGGCAACACGTTCGCGGCCGCGATGCTCCGCCTGGTCGCGCAGCCGCCCCGTCGCACCGAGGACGACGAGCTGGAGCACGCGGTCGCGCTGGCCGCCTCCGCGGACGCCGTGGTTCTGGCCGTCGGCACCAACGAGGAGGTCGAGAGCGAGGGGTACGACCGCGCCGGTCTCGCGCTGCCCGGGCGGCAGGACGAGCTGGTCCGGCGGGTCCTCGCGGCGAACCCGCGCACGGTCGTCGTGGTGAACTCGGGGGCGCCGGTCGTCCTGCCGTGGCTCGACGAGGCCCCGGCGGTGCTGCTCTCGTGGTTCGCCGGGATGGAGACCGGCAACGCGCTGGCCGACGTCCTGCTCGGCGCCGAGGAGCCGGGCGGGCGGCTGCCCACCACCTGGCCCGCGGCCGAGGACGACGTCCCGGTGTACTCGACCCGGCCGGTCGACGGCGGGCTGACCTACACCGAGTCGATCCATGTCGGGCACCGCGGCTGGCTGCGCTCCGGTGCGCAGCCGGCGTTCTGGTTCGGGCACGGCCTCGGGTACACGACCTGGGCCTACTCCGCGGCCGCGGTCGGGGGCAACGCGGTCGAGGTGACCGTGCAGAACACCGGCTCGCGTTCCGGGCGTGAGGTCGTCCAGGTCTATGCGTCGCGGCCGGAGAGCGCGGTCGACCGGCCGGCGCGGTGGCTCGTCGGGTTCGCCGTCGTGTCCGCGGCGGCCGGCTCGGCGGCGACGGTGCGGATTCCGCTGCCCGCCCGCGCGTTCGAGCACTGGTCCGGCGACGGGTGGGAGCGCGAGCCCGGGCCGTTCACCCTGCACGTGGGCCGCTCGGTCGTCGATACCCCACTGACCCTGGAGGCCTGAGCGCCACCCGCGCGCCCCGTCCTCCGTGTCAAAGTTGAGCGTCGTACGCTCAACTTCGGGGAATGAAACGTCCCGCCCCGGTGTCTTCCGGGTTGGACGTAGCGACGCGAGCGACGAGGAGCGGAAAGGTGGCCACCACCACGAGCGACTACTACGAGGTGCTGGGCGTCGACCGGTCGGCGAGCCAGGAGGACATCCAGCGCGCCTACCGGAAGCTGGCCCGGACGTATCACCCGGACGTCAACTCCGATCCGGACGCCGAGGACCGGTTCAAGCGGATCAACGAGGCCAACGAGGTGCTGTCCGATCCCGCGACGCGGGCCCGGTACGACCGGTTCTCGCCGCGGTTCGGCGACGACTGGCGGAAGGTGCCCGAGGACTTCGACCCGGCCGCGGCGTTCGGCTCTGGGCCGTCCGGTGGTTCTGGGCCGTTCGGTGGTTCTGGGCCGTCCAGTGGTTCTGGGCCGTCCGGAGGCTCCGGGCCGTTCGGTGACGGGGCGTCGTTCGGCGGGCGCCGGGTGTACTTCTCGGCCGGCGGTTCCGACGGTGGCCCGGACTTCGAGGACCTGCTCGGTGGGCTGTTCGGCGGCGGGGGCGCCGGGTTCTTCGGCGGTGGCGCGGGTGGCGCTGGTGGCCCGGTGGCCGGGCCCGACGTCGAGGCCGAGCTGGAGCTGTCGGTCGAGGACGCGTACGCCGGTGGGCGGCGCAGCCTGACGATGCGGACCGCGGCCGGCGTCCGGACGATCGACGTCAACATCCCGGCCGGCGTGGTCGACGGGCAGCGCATCCGGCTGGCCGGCCAGGGCGGCGAGGGCTTCGGCGAGGACGCGCCGCGCGGCGACCTGTACCTGCTGGTGCGGCTGGCGCCGCACGCCCGGTACCGGGTCGACGGCCGGGACGTCACCGTGGAGCTACCGGTGACGCCGTGGGACGCCGCGCTCGGGGCGACGGCCGCGGTGGAGACGCCCGGCGGCCGTGTGGACGTGAAGGTGCCCGCCGGCTCGTCGTCCGGCCGCCGGCTACGGTTGCGCGGACGCGGCCTGCCCAACCCCCGCGGCAGCGCCGGTGACCTCTACGCCGAGGTGCGCATCGTCGTGCCACAGCGGCTCACGTCCGACCAGCGCGCCGCCTGGGAAGCCCTTGCCGGGGCCCACGCCGCCGCCGACCCCCGCGAAGCGGCGTGACGTCGTATCGACGTGACCGTGCGGCGGCACGAAAGTCTCAACGGTGATGGTGCCCGTCCGGGAGACGGGCACCATCACCCAATATCGCAGTCGTCATTTTGGCGCCTTGCCGAAATCTGTCCCAGAAGAGGCTGGAACGTGGGGATGAGGGCGGCCCTGGTGTTCGGGCTTTCGGGTGGTCTGGTGAGGCCATTGGGTTGAGCCGAGCATTATGGCACCTCGCGAGGTTGCCGCTTATTTACGCTGGTTGGATGGGCCAGCTGCTCCAGTCCGCATGGTTGCGCGCAAGTCGCGTCATTCAGCAGGTATCGACAAAGCCGACCTCCTCGTCCTACGTCTGGGGTGGGCGGATTTCACCGCTACCCTTCGTGGCATTCCATGCGGTCTACTTGGCGCGCCTACTTTCGCCGCTGCAATGGGTGAAGTTCACGGTTCGCAGAATTATCGCGGCCCGTCCGACGACGAACATGCGTCCGGACTTCCCTTCGGCGTACACGGAATGGTATTTCCTCGCCGAATTTGCGGCAGTTCTCTTGGTATTTGTTTCTCAGGACCAGCTGGACACCGCGCCCACTAGCATCAAATATGCCGGAATTGTCCTCGCGGGTGTAATGATCTTCGAGATCAATGTATGGATTCTGTACTATCTCCTGCTCCGAGGGTTCCTTGAACTGCATTACACGATCTTCCATCCTGCTGAGTACTTGCTGACCTTCCCGCTCGTGCTGACGACCCAGGCCCTCCTCGCCTCGCTGGTGCTGGACCGGGATCTGTCGAAGCTTTTGGTGGATGCGGTCGGAAATCCGCAGGTCGGTGATAGCGTGGGTGTCGGAGTGGCTATCGCAACGCTTTTCTACCTCGGAGTCGCGATTACTGTGGTCCTCAGCTCGCACCCCGGAATCCGAACCCGGGCGCCGCAGAACTTCGTGATAGTGGGCGCAGGTGACGTCACGGCGAAGCGGATAATTCCGGCGCTGAAGTCCTTGGGCTACGACCGAGACGACATCGTGGTCGTCACGGTTCCGGAGGCCGACGAGGACTGGCGGTACCACATCGATCGAGAAGCCGCGCGCCTGGAAATAGCCGCGCCGGACCGGGTCATGGACACGTCGCTGCGCGAGCGATCGCCGACCATCATCGCTTCCCCCACCTATGTGCATTTCTCCCAGCTGGTTCGACTCGCGAACGCCGGTATTCCGTTCGCGGTGGAAAAGCCGATCTCTTCGGTCAGATCAGAGCGTGACATCCTGAGGTCGGCTCCCGAGCTGATGGAGCGTGGGTTCGCGCTCAGCTACTACACGCTCGAAAAGGCCCTTCCGCTGACCTATTTCATCGATCCGTTGCCGATCTACGCCCGACATCTCTCTGAAGACCGGCCAGGTCTAATCTCGGGCGCTGAGCTGGGCTCGATCAAGGCCGAACTCGGCCGGATCGAGTCGATCACGATCGACCTGCTGGAGGGGACAGGCCGCTCGCCGCACGGCACCAGCCGGCTCTGGACCGAGTTGCCCGGTGTCCTGCGCTCGTTCGTGGAGACGGCTGTTCATCCGCTCCTCATCCTGCGTCACGTGACCGGCTCCACGGCAGTCGCCTGGGACGAGTGCATTGTCGGGCGGTACGACCCGCGCGCCCGGCAGATCCGTGAGCTGGTCGAAAAAGAAATCGCACCGACGTGGTTCGCGGCGCGGGGCAGGTGCGGTGCGATTGACGTGACGATGAGGGTGGGCAAGTACGTACCGGATTCGATGGCCTCCCGAATGGCTCGGATCGAGTACGAGAACGGCAGGGTCGACTGTGATTTCGACGCGCGAAACATATCGCTGACCGTTGCCGACGTGAATCGAGGGGTTATTGCCGTCGATTCGACAAAGTACTCAGCCAATTACAGCGTGCTCATGTCGCTGTTCACCAGCTTCTCGTTGAACGGCTGGGATGCCCTACGGTTCGACGACTTCCAGCGACAGCTGGACGCCCTCGATTGGTGGGACGACCTGTGTGATCGTGTCGAGGTCTGCCGCGTTCCGGTGACCTCGTACGAGGCGGTTCCACCTGTGGATTCATGGGTCTCGCTGTCCGACGAAGCGCCGGCGGCGGTTGCTCCGCTCGAGCGTTGAGCGCTACGGCGCCGTAAGCGGCGCTGTCCACCGGTCGGTGGACAACCGGGTTCAGTCTCGCGGTCGTCCCTGGGCGGTGAGTTCGACGGGACGCTCGATGCATGGCTGTCATCGAGGTTTCCCAACTCCGCAAGAGCTACGGCGGGAACTCCGCCGTCGACGGTATCGACCTGCGGGTCGAGCGCGGCGAGGTGTTCGGGCTGCTCGGCCCGAACGGCGCCGGAAAGACCACCACGGTGGAGATCCTGGAGGGGCACCGCCGCCGCGACGGCGGCGAGGTCCGCGTCCTGGGCGACGACCCCGACAACGCCGGCCGGCGGTGGCGGGCCCGGCTCGGCATCGTGCTGCAGGGCACCGCCGACGCTCCCGAGCTGACCGTGCGCGAGATCATCCGGCACGTCGCCGGTTACTACCCGGCGCCGCGTGACCCGGACGCGGTGATCGAGCAGTGCGGGCTGGCCGAGAAGGCCAAGTCCAAGCTCCGTACGCTCTCCGGCGGCCAGCGCCGCCGCGTCGACGTCGCGCTGGGCATCGTCGGCAACCCCGAACTGCTGTTCCTCGACGAGCCGACGACCGGCTTCGACCCGGAGGCGCGGCGGCACTTCTGGACGCTGATCCGCGGGCTCGCCGCCGACGGCACGACGATTGTTCTGACCAGCCACTACCTCGACGAGGTGGAAGCGCTGGCGGGTCGCCTCGCGATTCTGGCGGGCGGGCGCATCGTCGCCGAGGGAACACCGCAGGACCTCGGCGGACGCACCGCCGAATCCACGGTCACCTGGCAGGACGCCGACGGCGCGCACCGCGTCGCCACCACCGACCCGACCGCGCTGGTGGCCGCGCTCAGCCGCCGTGAAGACCCCAGCCTCACCGAGCTGCGCGTCGAGCGCCGCAGCCTCGAAGACGTCTACCTCGAGCTGATCGGAGAGGTCCGATGACCACCGCCACGCACACGGCACCGCTGCCCACCACCCTGCGGATCGGCGTCGCCCGCGGCGTCCTCGAGGTCAAACAGTTCTTCCGCGAGCGCGACGCGGTGATCTTCACGTTCACGCTGCCCGCGTTCATCCTGCTGATGCTCGGGTTCATCTTCAACGAGCCGCTGGACGGCTACCCCGGCGTCACCGTGTCGCAGATCTTCGCCGCGAGCATGATCGCGTACGGCATCCTCTCGACCGCGTTCCTCAACATCGGTGTCGGCATCGCGACCGACCGTGAGGACGGCACGCTCAAGCGGTTACACGGCACCCCGGCCACCGCCGGTACGTACCTGATCGGGAAGATAATCCTGGTCCTGGTCACCACCGCGGCCGAGGTCGTGTTGCTGCTCGGCGTCGGCGTGGCGTTCTTCGACCTGAAGCTGCCGCAGGACGCGGGCCGCTGGGTGACGTTCGGCTGGCTGTTCGTTCTGTCGGTGGTCGCGTGCACACTCCTGGGTGTCGCGGCCAGTTCGGTGGCCCGGTCGGCGAAGAGCGCGGCCGCGGTTCTCAACCTGCCGGTGATCGGGCTGCAGTTCGTCTCCGGCATCTTCGTGGACATCGCCTCCCTGCCGGATGCGATGGTGAAGGTCGCCTCGATCTTCCCGGTGAAGTGGATGGGGCAGGGTTTCCGGTCGGTGTTCCTGCCGGACGAGTTGGCGGCGCAGGAGGTGGCGGGGCAGTGGGAGCACGGCCGGATCGCGCTGGTGCTCGGCGCGTGGTGCGTCGTCGGGCTGGTGCTGGCGCTGGCGACGTTCCGCTGGACCGACCGGCGGACCCGGTGACCACGATGATCGAGCGTCCGGACGCGTCGGAGGCACCGGCGCGTCCGGGCACCGTCGACCTCGCGACCGCTTCCCGGCGCTGGCTCTGGACCTGGGACGCGTACCTGAGCGTGTGCCTGATCGGGCTGGCGATGCTGGTCTACGCCGACGACGTGACCAGCCTGGCCCGGCGGACGGTGTCGGTGACGTGCCTCGGGTTGATCGTGCTGAGCTGGGCGCTCGTCGGCCGGCGGCTCGCCCGCGACGACGATCTCGACCGCGACCCGGACACCCCGGCCGCGATCGGTTACGTCGCCGCGGTCGCGGTGCTGTTCATCGCCGCGGTCACCGCGAACGGCCTGGCGTCGTTCGCGCTGTTCGCGGTCTGCCCGATCGGGTTCCTCTGCCTGCGGCTGTGGACGTCGCTGGTCGCGGCCACCGTCTTCAACTTCACCCCGGTCCCGGTGCACGCGCTGCAGCAGCGTTCGCTCGACCAGCTCGGGCCGGACCTGGGGCTCGCGGTGCTCGGGCTGGCCTTCACGGCAGTGATCGGGGTGTCGATCGTCAGCATCGGCAAGCAGAACGCCGAGCGGGCCCAGCTCATCGCCGAGTTGGAGGCGAGCCGCGCCGAGGTCACCGATCTCTCGCACCGGGCCGGTGCCGCGGCCGAGCGGAACCGGCTGGCCGCCGAGATCCACGACACGCTCGCCCAGGGGTTCACCAGTATCGTGACGCTCGTGCAGGCCGCCGAGACCGAGTTGGACGCCGACCGGCCGGCAGCCGACCGGCACCTGGCCATGGCCGTGCGGACCGCCAGGGAGAACCTGGCCGAGGCACGGGCGATGGTGACCGTGCTCGCTCCGGCCGACCTGCGCGCCGGGACGCTGGCCGAGGTGGTGCGCAAGCAGGTCGCACGGCTGGCCGAGGAGACCGGCGTGGACGCCGTCAGCTCGGTGGACGACGTCCCGGCCGACCTGCCGACGCGGGCTCAGGTCGTGCTGGTGCGGGCGGTGCAGGAGTCGCTGGCCAACATCCGCAAACATGCCCGCGCGTCGAGCGTCACCGTGGATTTGTTCGTGCACGCGGACGCGGTGACGCTGACCGTCGACGACGACGGCGTCGGGTTCGACGTGGCGGCGCAGCCGCCCGGGTTCGGTTTACCGGGCATGCGGAGCCGCGTGGAGCAGCTCGGCGGCGGCCTGACCATCCGCTCGGCGCCCGGGGCGGGCACCACCGTGACCTGCGAGTTGCCGCGATGATCACGGTGCTGCTCGTCGATGATCACCCGGTGGTCCGGGACGGTCTGCGGGGCATGCTCGACGCCGAACCCGACCTCGAGGTCGTGGGGGAGGCCGGGTCGGGCCCGGAGGCGGTGGCGATGACCAGGGCGCTGCGGCCGGACGTCGTCCTGATGGACCTGCGGATGCCCGGCGGGGACGGGGCGACCGCGACCGGCCGGATCCGCGACGAGGTGCGGACGACGCACGTCGTCGTGCTCACCACCTACGACACCGACGCCGACATCCTGCGCGCGGTCGACGCCGGAGCCGCCGGGTACCTGCTCAAGGACGCCTCCCGGGCGGAGCTGACCGCGGCCGTGCGCGCCGCGAGCCGGGGCGAGACCGTGCTGGCGCCGTCGGTCGCGGGGCGGCTGGTGAAGCAGGTCCGCAACCCCGGTCAGCAGCAGCTGTCCGCGCGGGAGGTGCAGGTGCTGGGCCTGGTCGCGCAGGGCTACACGAACGCGGAGATCGGGCGGCGTCTGCACATCAGCGAGGCCACCGTGAAGACCCACCTGCTCCGCACGTTCACGAAGCTCGACGTCTCCGACCGGACCGCGGCCGTCACCACCGCGATGGCCCGCGGCCTGCTGTGACGGCTGCGGTCACGTGCAGCACGAGTCCTTGCTCTTGTAGGCGGCGGCCTCGTCGAGGAGGTTCTGGAGCGACACCCAGGTGCGCCGCACCGAGTTGCGCTGCGCGTGGTTCAGGAAGGCCTCGGCCGGCGCCTTGATGTTGGCCAGCGGGTGGTGCCAGGACTCCATGAAGAGCTGGCGCGGAATGAGCTTGTTGCGGTAGTAGACGCCGGCGCAGTCGTAGATCGCCAGCGCCTGGTTGATCTTGTCCCAGGCGGGATCGGCGGGCGCGGGAAACGTGTCGTCGGCCGCCGCGAGGAAGAGCAACCGGCGGCCCTCGCCCATGGCGGGGGAGACGAGCGTCTCGTGGAGCCGCGTGTAGCTGTCGATCCGCGCCTGGCGACGGGCCAGGAGGATCGTCACCAGGCTGACCCCGACCGCGGTCAGCGAGAGAACGATCGCCAGTACGTCTTTGTTGTCGCCGATCCAGTTCATCGCCGATCCCTCAGAAGTTGGCCATGGCCAGCAGCGTGACGAAGATGATGGGCGCCAGCACGGACGCGAGGTGGTAGCCCGGGGTCCAGTTCCCGATCAGCGCATAGGAGGCGAGCGCGCCGAGGTTGACCAGCACCTGGTGGTAGACGGCCGGGAGCGGCCAGGTGAACGGCAGCTGGCCGGGCTCGGCTGTCCCCGACAGGCGTTTGTCCTTCCGCGTGATCCACCGCAGCACTACGCGCCACTCGTCGACGAGGAAGACCGTGCGCAGGGCAGGGATGACCCGGTCCCGGACGATCGAGTTGGTCTTGGAGCGCGTCGTCAGGTCGTCGATGGCGATCATCGCGTACGCGAACGTGTGGAGCGCCCCGCCGATCCACAGCGCGAGGCCGCGGTACGCCACGTCGATCTGCGGGAACAGCCGCGCGGCGAGCTCGGCCGCTCCGGCGAACGCCGCCGCGCCGAAGGCACCACCGATGACGAGCGGGAGCGCCCTGGCCCAGAGGTACGCCTTGACGTCTCGCGGCGTGCGCAGCGAATTGTCGCTGTAGAACGTCGTCTCGATGACCGCCCGCTGCAGCCGCGCGCGTGCGGTGGCGGACGGCGCGGTCACGCCGAGCTCGAAGAACTGCGTGACGACCTCCGCGCGCTTCACGGCGTACCGCGGGTAGGGCCCGGTCATGCTCTCGTAGTGGTGCAGCTCGTAGCCGAAGGATCTCCGGCGCAGCGGTGAGTGCTGGGCCAACACCTCGCACACCAGCGATTCGAGCACCATGTCGTCGAGGCGGGCGGCAAGCCCGGGGGAGAGGCCGCCGGACAGATCGGCGGCCGCCAGCTCGGCGGAGAGCGCGTTCAGGCGGTCGAGGGCCCGCAGGACGTAGGCGTCGGCGTTCGAGGGTTCGGCCGAGCTGCGAGTCTCCGCCATCGGGAACTGCAGGACGTCACCGGGCTCGTACCAGGGAGGTTCGGGACGTTCGGCGCTGGGGTCGGGCTCGGTGGCGAGTCCGCGCACGATGGCGTGCGCGGAGTGGCGAAGTTCCGCCGTGCTCTCGGTGAAATACAGGAGTTGCCGGTCGGGGAAGTCCCGCCGCCAGTCGAGCAGGATCGAGCCGAGCAGGTCGTGGAGCAGCTCGTATTCCTCGCGAGTACCGCGCACGACTCGCTGGAACAGCGGCGAGCGGCTGGCTGTGAGGCTGCCGAAGACCGAGCGGATCAGCCGCTGCCGCTCCGCGGTCGGCAGCGACGCGATCCAGCGGCCGGGCTGGGGGTGCGACAGCGGGATCGTGGAGTGCCCGGGCAGTTCGACCGTGAGGAAGTCGGTCTCGCGGAGCAGTTCCAGGAGGTCGTCGATCGTCAGCGCGGTCTTCGCGCCGGTGGGCAGCACCAGATACCGGGAGATGGCCCAGAACATGTGCGCCTGGAAGGGTTCCAGGTTCGCCAGGATCCCCTCGGTGAAGTCCGCGAGGATCTTGCCCGCGCCACCGAGGTTGTTGTAGTCGGCGACCGTGATCCGGCCGGCACCGCGTGCGGTCGCGGCGTCCCAGAGCGCCGACCAGACGATCTGGAAGTACCCCGGTTCGAACCGCTGCTCGCCGGGGATGTGCGCGCCCGCCTCCTGCCCCTGGAGCTCGTCGAGCGTGAGTTCGACCAGTTCCTCGTCGGCGGCGAGCGCACCCGCCGCGCGCAGCGGCCCGTAGATCGCTTCCCGCAGCGAGTCACGGGACAGCGGTGGCACCCGGTAGCTGCCGTTGAGCAGGCTCGGGACGCGGCGCATCAGCGGCTCGAGCGCGCCGAGGTAGTCCTCGCGGATGCTGATCAAAATGCAGGCGGAGTCCGAACTCTGATGGACGAGCTTCGCGATCGCGGCGTAGAGGTCGTCGTGCCGGGTGCCGGCGTTCAGCCGCTCCTCGAACTGGTCGATGACGACGAGCGTGCGCTCGTCGTTGTCGAGCCAGTACTGGTGGAGCATGTCGGCCAGCTCCATGTCCGGCGGCGGACTCCAGCCGCGGTGCTCGTAGGCCGCGCGCACCTCGGTCAGGGCGTCGCGGTTGGTGGCGTTGACGATGATCGTGTCCGGCGCGGTCGTCGTGAGCGCGGCCTGCAGCCCGGCGTTGATCAGCGAGGACTTGCCGGTTCCGCTCGGTGCGTAGACCACCAGGATCGGCAGCGTGAGGACGAGGTTCGCGAGGACCTGCGTTTCGCGTTTCCGGCCGAAGAAGACGTCGCTCTCGCTGACGTCGAACGGGCGGAGGCCGACAAAGGGGATCGTCACGGCTCACCTCCGAGCGACGAGCGCATTTTGTCGCAGAAGTCCTTGAGATCTCCGTTGTAGACCGACACGTTCCGGTGATCCCAGAGTGCGGCTTCGATCGGGTCCGGATCGAGCATGACCGCAAAATGACGCCGGGCGGCGCGGCGCGAGAGCGCGTTACGGACGGCGAGCACCCGGAGAAACACGCGGAAGTTCCAGTCGTAGAGCGAGTAACCGAGGAACAGGAATCGGCGCTGCTTGTACTGGGCGGTCAGCGAGGACGGCGGGAAATAGGGCGAAACGAGCCCACAGGCGTTGACCAAAAAGTCGACGTAGTCGTCCTCCGTAATGATGATGTTGTCGTTGGGTGGAGACGCCTCGTCCGCTGATCCGTGCATCTTGAAGAGAAATGCCGTGCCGGTGGGGAACCGGTCCTCGTCGTGCCATTGGAACTCGAGGCTGTCGTCGTCGGTGACCCGGCCGTTGGGCAGCGTGAGCGTGATCGTGCGGGGGCCGCGCTGGGGGTCGCGGACGCTCTGGGTGATGACGCACAGCGGGCGGCCGGCGGCGTGGAAGGCGCGTTCGAGCTGCGTGTCGTAGTTGGTCGTCATCAGGAACAGCGGACGGCCACCCGTGTCGACGTCGGCGAGGAAGGTGGCCACCGGGCCCGGCTCGACGTCGCGTTGATCGGTATGGAAGCGACCGTGCAAGTAGTCGTAGAGCGTCGGCCGGTCGAAGACCGTGGTCTCGTAGTACTGGGACACTTCGGCGAGGCTGCGATCGGCGTCGGCCGGAAAGCCACCCGCCATCTCGGCGATGAGTTCGCGAGCCAGACCGCGGCCGTCGGGTAATGGGGATTTCCCGCCGGGATCCGCGAGCCGGGACGCACCCGATCCGACGAACGGGACGACGTTTCCTAGTTTCAGCGAGCCGGCCACCTGCTCGTACGGAAACTGTGCTAATTGACGGGTGTCGTGAACGATTTCGGGCCCCCCTTCCCTCGGCACACCGGTGCCGCACGTTCACACGGGCATCGCGGGTACCGATTGCACGATGATCCGGTCGCACTGAACGCGGGCCGGATCCTATCAATGCGAATCGATGGCCGGGGGCCGCAATAGCCTCGTGACGGTATTTCGGCCGTGGGTGCGTTTTGTCGGTGGGAGGGCCTACCGTCGAGGCATGTGCCGAAACATCACCGAGCTGCGGGGCCTCCAGCCGCCCGCCACCGACGACGAGGTCACCGCGGCGGCGGCCCAGTTCGTCCGCAAGATCACCGGAATCGGGAAGCCGAACCCGGCGGTCGCGCCCGCGATCGACGAGGCGGTGCAGGAGATCGCCGCGATCACCCGGGACCTGCTCGCCGGGCTGCCCGCGCGGCGCGGCGAGCCGACCACGGTGCCGCCGCTACGGCGTCCGGCGGTGCGTCAGCGTCTCGGGCTGGGTCCGTTCGAGGGCTAGATCCGTTCGAGGGCTGGTCCCGTTCGAGGGCTGGGTCTCAGGCCGAGAGGCCGCGGCTGATCACCAGCCGCTGGATCTGGTTCGTCCCCTCGAAGATCTGCATGATCTTGGCTTCGCGCATGTACCGCTCGACCGGGTAATCCCGGGTGTAGCCGTATCCGCCGAAGACCTGGACGGCGTCGGTCGTCACCTTCATCGCCGCGTCGGTGGCGACGAGTTTCGCGACGCTCGCCTGGCGTCCGTACGGGCGGCCGGCGTCGCGGCGGCGGGCGGCGTCCAGGTACGTGGCCCTGGCCGAGTCGACGGCAGCGGCCATGTCCGCGAGCAGGAAGCCCAGCCCCTGGTGGTCGGCGATCTTCCGGCCGAACGCGGTTCGCTCGTTGGCGTACTCGACGGCGGCGTCCAACGCGGCCTGGGCCAGGCCGGTCGCGCAGGCGGCGATGCCGAGCCGCCCGGAGTCCAGTGCGCTGAACGCGATCTGCAGCCCCTGGCCCTCGGCGCCGATCAGCCGGTCTGCCTCGAGGAACGCGCCATCCCAGTACGCGGCGGTGGTCGGGATCGCGTGCAGGCCCATCTTCTGTTCCGGGGTGCCGAACGTGAGGCCGTCCGCCGCGCCCGGTGCGTACAGGCAGGAGATGCCTTTCGCGCCCGGCCCGGTGCGGACGAACAACGCGTAGGCGTCGGCCTTGCCGCCGTGGGTGATCCACGCCTTGGTGCCGGTGACCCGGTACCCGCCCTCGCCCCGCTCGGCCCGGCAGGTCAGCGCGGCCGCGTCCGAGCCGGCCTGGGGCTCGGAGAGGCTGTACCCGCCGATCACGTCACCGCCGAGCATCGCCGGGAGCCACCGCTCGCGCTGCTCGGGCGTCCCGAACGTGGCGAGCGGGTAGCAGGACAGCCCGTGCACGCTGGTGGCCACCGCGACCGCGGCCCAGCGGGCGGCGAGTTCCTCCAGAACCTGCAGGTACACCTCGTACGGCTGCCCACCGCCGCCGAATTCCTCCGGGTACGGCAGCCCGAGCAGACCCGCGTCGCCGAGCGTCCGGAACAGGCCCTCGGGGTAGGTCTCGGCGCGTTCGTGCGCGTCGACCCGGGGCGCGAGTTCCTTGTCGGCGATCGCCCGGGTGAGGTCGAGCAGGTCGGCGGCCTCCGCGCTGGGAAGCAGGCGGTCGACGGGCATCGTCGTCTCCCTCGTTCGGTACGTCTAACGGTACTACAGAACCGTTAGAAATAGCTGATAGGCCGGATGGCAGAATGCCGTCCCATGACCCGAGCTCCCGTACGCCGCGGCGCCGCCCGGCGTACGGAGTTGCTGGACGCGCTGGTCGAGCTGCTCCTCGCCGAAGGCTTCGCCGCGTTCACGCTCGACGACCTGTCCGCGCGTCTGCACTGCTCGAAGCGGACCCTCTACGCGATCGCGGGCAGCAAGGAGCAACTGGTCCGCGCCGCGGTCGTGCACTTCTTCCGGAACGCGACGGTCGAGGTCGAGGACGCGATCGCCGACGAGCCTGACCCGGCCGCGCGGATCGCCCGCTACCTGTCGGCGGTCGCGGCGGCCCTGCGCCCGGCGTCCGCGGCGTTCATCGACGACGTGGCGGCGTTCCCCCCGGCGGCGGAGATCTACGAGCGCAATACCCAGGCCGCAGCTGAGCGAATCCGGACGTTCGTGGATGAGGGTGTCGCCGCCGGTGCATTCCGGGACGTGCACACCGGGTTCGTCGCCGACGTCGTCGCGTCGACGATGGTGCGGATCCAGCAGCGCCAGGTCGCGGCGACCACCGGCCTGTCCGACGCGGACGCCTACACCGAGCTGGCCGCACTCGTCACCACCGGCTTGGTCCCGGCGCCGTCGCAGTGAGCCGGCGTTCCCGGCTGGGAGCGGTCCGCGCGCCTCGACCGCCGAGGGGCGGTCGAGGCGCGGTTGCGGCGTGCCCGAGACGCGGCCGAGGCGCGGTGGCGGCGCAGGCGGGGCGCGGCCGAGGCGCGGCGGCGGGCCGTCGCAGGCCTGGAGCAGGCCGGTCAGCGGGTGAGCAGGGAGCGGATCGCCTTCACCACCTCGGCCGGGGCCTCCTCGGCCATGAAGTGACCGCACGAGACCGTCCGGTGGTCCAGGTCCGGTGCCCAGGCGCGCCAGACCGCGGTGGCGTCGTAGCCGAGCGCCGCGCCCCAGTCCTGCTGCAGCACGGTGACCGGCATCCGGAGCGTGTTCCCCGCCTCCCGGTCAGCGGTGTCGTGCG
Organism: Cryptosporangium aurantiacum; assembly: GCF_900143005.1. Classification (NCBI taxonomy): domain Bacteria; kingdom Bacillati; phylum Actinomycetota; class Actinomycetes; order Cryptosporangiales; family Cryptosporangiaceae; genus Cryptosporangium; species Cryptosporangium aurantiacum. The sequence continues at coordinate 65,563 of NZ_FRCS01000014.1, read as the reverse complement.
CGACGTCGATCGTGGCGGTCGCCCGGTAGTCGGCGACGATCGAGGTCACGGCCTCGCGGGACGCACGCAGGTACTCGGCCCGGAAGTCCGCCGGGATCGTCGCCGGGTCTTGTGCCCACGCGTCCAGGAACGAGCCGAAGAACGCGTCCGGCACCGCACCGATCATCTGCTCCGGCAGACCGGCCGGCTGGGCCATCAGGAACAGGTGGTACCCGACCGCCGCACGCACGCCGCGCATCACGTCCCACATGTCGAGGGTCGGGAGCACGTCGAGCGAGGCCAGATGGGTGACCGCCGCCGGGTGGTCGAGGCCGGCGCGGAACGCCACCAGCGCGCCCCGGTCGTGCCCGGCGAGCGCGAAGCGCTCGTGCCCGAATGTCCTGGCCACCGTGACGATGTCCGCCGCCATCGTGCGCTTCGAGTACGTGTCGGGCCCGGCCTCGGCCGGCTTGTCGCTGTCGCCGTAACCGCGCAGGTCGGGGACGATCACGGTGTGGTCGGCCACGAGATCGGCGGCCACGTGCCGCCACATCAGGTGGGTCTGCGGGAAGCCGTGCAGCAGGACGATCGGGCTGCCGGAACCGGCCACGGCGACGTTCAGCGCGACGCCGTCGGCGACGGTCACCCGCTGGTAGTCGAATCCGGGAATTCGCATTGTGGTGCCTCTCTTCGGGAACATGCTTACCGTCCACCGGTGCGGTCAGCAGCCGATCAGCGTTGACTCAGTAGGGTCGGGTGGTGCGTTTCGGGGTCCTGGGTCCGCTGGTGGCCGAGGACGCGCGTGGCCCGGTGGACCTCAAGGGCCCACGGCACCGGTCGGTGCTGGCCCGCTTGCTGGTGGCGCGCGGGCGCGTGGTCCCCACCGAGCTGCTGGTGGACGATCTGTGGGGCGGCGCGGCTCCGGAGGGCGCCACCGGTGCGGTGCAGACGTTCGTCTCGGCGCTCCGCCGGGCACTCGAGCCGGACCGGCCGCCCCGCGCCCCGGCGCGGTTGCTGGTGACCGCGGGGCCCGGGTACGCGCTGCGGGCCGATCCGGACGCGGTGGACGCCTGGCGTTTCGAGCAGGCAGTGAACACCGCACGGGAGTTGCTAGGTTCGGGGCGCCCGGCCGATGCGCTGGCCGGGATCGACGCCGCGCTCGCCGACTGGCGCGGCCCCGCGTACGCCGAATTCGCGTCGCTGACCTGGGCGCGGGGAGAAGCGACGCGGCTGGACGAGTTGCGGCTCCTGGCTGCGGAGCGGCGGGCGGAGGCGCTGATCGCGCTCGGCCGGGACGCGGAGGCGATCCCCGACCTGGAGGCGCACGCGCGGGCTCAACCCGGGCGCGAGGACGCCTGGCGGCTCTACGCGCTGGCGCTCTACCGCGCCGGGCGGCAGGGCGATGCGCTGGCGGCGCTGCGGCGGGCACGGCGGGTATTGGCGGAGGACGCCGGGCTCGATCCGGGGCCCGAGCTGCGGCGGCTGGAAGCCGACATCCTCGCTCAGTCCCCGTCCCTGACCGAGCCACGCCCCGCCGCGCTGCGAGCCGTCGCCCCGGGCGCCGTGGGTTCGGACGCCGTGGGTTCGGGCGCCGTGGGTTCGGGCGCCGTGGGTTCGGCCGCCGCGAGGGCGGCATTCGGGCCGGCCGCCGTGAGGGCGGCGTTCGGGCCGGCCGCCGCGGGGGCGGCGTTCGGGCCGGCCGCCGCGGGGGCGGCTGTGGTCGGGCCGGCCGCGGCGGGTGGTGGGGCCGTTGGCGGCGCGGCTGTGGCCGGCGGCGGTGGGGAGCTTGTTGGGAGGCAGGTGGAGTATGCGCAGCTGCGGGCGGCGGCGGACGGGGTTCTGGCACGGGGAGCGCTGCGGCCGGCGCTGATCTCGGGCGAGGCCGGCGCGGGCAAGACCGCGCTGGCCGATGCGCTCGTCGCCCGGCTCGGCGCGGACGGCTGGGCCACGGCGAGTGGCACCAACCCCGACGATCGGGGCCTTCCGGCGGGCTGGCCGTGGCACCGGATCCTCGACACGCTCAGCGCGGTCGTTCCCGACCCGCCGTACGCACCCTCCCCGGGCGGCGACCCGGCGGCCGCGCGGTTCCGGTGGCACCGCGCGGTCGGCGAGTACCTGACCGCGGTCGCCCGCCACGCCCCGCTGCTGCTGGTCGTCGACGACCTGCACTGGGCGGGCGCGGAGACGCTGGGGTTGCTCGCGGCGCTCGTCACCGAGCCGGTCGCGGCACCGGTGCTGCTGGTGGCGACCTACCGCAGCACCGACCTCCCCGCGCCGCTCGCCGAGGTCCTCGGCCGGGTCGCCCGCGCCGAGCCCACCCGGGTGTACCTCGGCGGCCTCCCGCTCGCGGCGATTCCCGACCTGGTCCGCGCGACGATCGACCGCGACGTCGACACACCGACCGCGGCCACGATCCACCGCCGCACCGGCGGCAACCCGTTCTTCGTCCGGGAGCTGGCCCGCCTCTACGACGCCGAGGGCGCGGACGGGCTCGCCGCGGTGCCGCCCGGCGTCCGGGACGTCGTCCGGTACCGGGTGGCCGCGCTGCCAGAGCCGGTGCCGGCCGTCCTGCACCGCGCCGCCGTACTCGGCCTCGACCTCCCGATCCTGACCGCGCTGAACGAGGCCCCATCGCTCCGCCCCGCGGCCGCGCAACCCGGCGCGGACCGCGCCACTCGGAATCCCACCGCCCTCGACCCCGGCGCGAAGCACGGCGCTCCACCCGCTGCCGACGTGGCCGACGTGGCCGGCGTCGCGAACGCTGGCGGCGTGGCGGGCGTGGCGGGCGTGGCGGGCGCTGGGGGCGTCGGGGACGCCCTGTTGGGGGCCGTGGAGGTTGCTGTTGCGGCCGGTCTGCTTGTCGAGCAGGGCACCGGCCGGTTCGCGTTCGCCCACGCGCTGGTCCGCGACGCGCTCTCCTCCGACGTCTCCCGTTCGCGGCGGGCGGCCTGGCACGCGGCCGCCGCCGACGCCGTCGAACGGCTGCGCCCGGACGACGTCGAGGCGCTGGCCCACCACTACCTGCACGCCGACGGCCCGGACGCCGCGGCCCGCGCCGCCCGGTACGCGCGCGCCGCCGCCGAACGCGCCGAGCGGCGTCACGCCCCCTCGGAAGCGGCCCGCCTCTGGGACGCCGCACTCGAAGCGTTCGACCGAGCCGGCGAGAACGACATCCGCGCCCGGCTCGACCTGATCATGGGCGGCGTTCGGGCGTTCGCGGTGACCGGGGCGCTCGCCACCGCGCGCCACCGCAGGGCGGAGGCGATCGCGCTGGCCGAGGAGATCGGCGACCCGGTGTTGACCGCGCGGGTGATCGGCGCGTTCGACGTACCGGCGATCTGGACCGAGCACGACGATCCGGCGCTCGGCAGGCACATCGCCGAGGTCGCCGCGCGGACCCTGTCCGCGCTCCCCGCCGACCACGTCGCCGACCGGAGCCGGTTGCTCGCCACGCTGGCGCTGGAGCTCCGCGGCGAGGGCGGAGAACGCGCCGCCGCGGCCGCCCGAGACGCGGAACGCCTCGCCAGGGACCTCGGCGACCCGGCCGTGCTGGCGTTCGCGCTCAACGCGTCGTTCATGCAGTCGTTCGGACGCGCGGGCCGTGCGCCCGAGCGGGCCCGTCTCGGGACCGAGCTGGTCGAACTATCGCACCGCCACGAGCTGCCGACGTTCGAGATCCTCGGCCATTTGATCCTGCTCCAGGCGCGGTCGGCGCTCGCGGAGTTCGTGGCAGCCGACGAGCACGCGCGGGTGGCGGACGCGCTCGGCGAGCGGTACCAATCCCCGCTGGTAGCCGTGTTCACCGACTGGTACCGGGCGCTGCGCGCGTCGGCGTCCGGGTCGGGTGCCGACGCCGAAGCCCGCTACCGGGCCGCGGCCGCGCGCCTGGCCGGGACCGGCATGTCCGGCCTGGAGCGCGGCATCCTGCCGTTCGCGCTGCTCTGCCATCGTCTCCAGCGCGGCGAACCGCCCGCGCTGCCGCCGGACACCGACTTCGGCGCCTACGCTCCGTGGGCCCGCCCGGTGCTGTCCGGCGGCGGTGCCGCCGCGATCCCCGATTCGCCGAGGGACCTGCTGTACGAGGCCCGCACCTGCCTGCACGCGCGGGTCGCGATCGCGGACGGCGACCGCCCGGCGATGGAACGCCTGTACGCGGCGCTGCTGCCCGCGGCGGGGGAACTCGCCGGGGCGGGCAGTGGGCTACTCACGCTCGGGCCGGTGGCTCGATACCTGGACGACCTCGCCACCGCACTGGGCCACCCAAAACTGGGCCACCCAAAACTGGGCCGCCAACGCGACGCAGGCGCCTGAACTACTCAGCGGTAGCGGAAACCGTCGAAGAACCGGCGGAACACACCACCGGGCCGGGGGAGCGGCGCAGCCTGCGGTGGCGCGGTGGCCATCCGGCGCGCGATCGGCTGGTCGTAGTCGGTTCGCACGATCGCGTCGATGATCTGTTCCTCGTCGAAGTTCTCGGAGCCCTCGATCACCGGCACGAACCCGACCAGGACGCCGTTGCGCATGACCTGCGCCTCGATGCCGGCCGTGCCGTCGGAGTCCCAGATCGCCTGGCGCCCCTGGGACAGCGTCACTCCGACCCCGAACTGGTACACCCCGACCTTCGCGGGGAACGCGTCGACGCCCCGATCCCGGAGGGCATCGACGACTCGCCGTGCTCTGTTCTCGTCCAACTGGCCGTTCTGCTCCTTCTACCGCGGTGGCTCCTACGATGATGCACCGGAAACGCTAAGGCGCACCTGAGCCGGTTCCGCTGGGATCACGTTGGGTGACCCCCGACGGGTTTCACCGGACGGGGGTTGCCAGCTCCACCCGGTCGCGACCGTTGCGCTTCGCGGCGTACAGCGCGTGATCGGCCGCCTCGAGCATGGCGTCCGTATTCAATCGGCCCCAGCCGGACGCGACGCCCGCGCTGAAGCTGACCGTCACCGTCCGGCCGGCCAGCTCGATCGGGGTCGCGGCCACCTGTTTGCGGAGTTGTTCGAGCCGGTCCGCCGCGTCGTCCACCGTGCAGCCGGGCATCAACAGGACAAATTCCTCACCACCGTAGCGGGCCAGCACGTCGGTCGGCCTGACCCCGGCGGCCAGCAACCGCGCGACCGCGACCAGGACCCGGTCGCCTGCCGCGTGCCCGTACCGGTCGTTGACCTGCTTGAAATGGTCGACGTCGATGAGCGCGACGCTGATCGGCCCGGTGTGGTCGCGCTCCGCCGCGGCGAGGACGTTCATCAGGTGCCTACGGTTGTGCAGCCCGGTCAGCGCGTCCCGGATGGCCTGCTCGGCGAGGTCGGCGCGGAGCCGGTCGATCGTCGTGATCTGTTCCCGCAGCTGCTGGTTCGCAGCCTCCAGCGCCCGCCGCTGCTCGCGGAACTCGGTGACGTCCCGGGCGATCAGCACCCAGCCGGCCAGCGCTCCGTGCCGGTCGCGGATGACCCGGGTACGGATCTCCAGGTCGAGGCCGAGCCGGGCGGAGACGAAGATGAAGTCCGCGTCGCTCTCGGCCAGCGCCGGGAACGTCGGGTCGATCGAGTCCAGTTCGACGCCGATCGGGTCGGTGATCCAGGGAGCCGTCTCCAGGACCATCTGCCTGCCGACCGCGTTCAGGTCGGCGACGTTGCCGTTCCGGTCGACCACGACGACGCCGTCCGCGAGCGTGTCGACGAGCTGCGCCCTGGCCACCGGAAGCAGTTCGAGCGATCGCCAGGTCAGCGCGCCGTACGCGAGCACCGTGCTGATCGTGGTGCCGATCAGCGTGACGTCGATGTTGTCCAGCATCGTCATCGCGACGACGTTCGCGACGACCGGCGGCGCGACGATCGCGATCAGCCACCGCCCGGCCCGGCGGCTGAACGTCGAGCGGCGCCGCGCCAACCGCAGCCCGCGATAGGCGCCGAACAGCACGATCGCGTAGCTGTAGACGATGTGCAGCGTGTACCCGACGCCGATCCCGGCCTGCCAGGTGCCGACCGGCGTCCGGGTGATGCCGTCGAAGAACAGGTGGTGCCACGGCTCGGTGATCAGCGCGGTCACCACTAGCGCCGGTTCGATGCCGAGCAGCACCAGCGCGCGCCGGCCGGGGCGCCACGGACGCCCGCTGACGACCTCGGCGAGCCCGAGGTAGCCCAGCACGATCAGGCACTGTCCGAACACGCCGATCGACGCGAGGGTCGTGATGAGGTCCGGATCGGTGCGGTCCGCGGTCACCGCAGCGGTCACCGACCAGCACGTGATCCCGATCGCGGCGAGGAACAGCGGCGTACCGGCGGGGACCACCGTGCGTGCGCGATAGGCGACCACGGCGGTGAGGAGCGCGACGGCTGCGGCGGTGGAGAAGACAACCGTGAGGACGACACCCCACATTGCTTCGGCCTCCCCTTGCGTCCGCCGCGCACGAAGGCACAACCGTAGCTAACTCTGCGAACGAACGTACGTACTCTATGCGAGTTCTCCCGTGACCGTTCGAGCCGGTGTGACGCGCATCGCAGGACTTTTGCTCTGTAACCGGTGCGACACAGATTCGTCACGCCCCGTGGTTCAGTCGGGCCACCACAACGGACACGACAGTGAGGACACGAGCATGAGTGGCATAGTCGGAACCGGTCGCCGCATCGCGGCCCTGTTGGGCGCGGTAGCGCTCCTGGCAGTTGCCGGGTGTACCGGATCCGGTGGTGGCTCGGCCGCCCCCGGTGCTCCGACCGCCACTCGGTCCACCTCCGGCGCGGCGCCCGCGAACGCCGTCGGCACGGCGTCGCCCAGTACGGAGTTCGACGCCGAGGTCGAGGCCGCCTTCCGGCTGGTCGCCGCCTACTGGGACGAGAAGTTCACGGCCGCCGGGCACGACTTCAAGCCGGTCGGGACCATCCGGCCGTACACGAAGGACGGCGAGCTGAGCTGCGCCGGTCAGCCCCAGCCCGCGATGAACGCGTTCTACTGCCCGCCGGACGACAGCATCTCCTACGACGTGAACTGGGTGCGGCAGAGTTACCAGCAGCTCGGCGACACGTTCGTCTACTTCCTCTTCGCGCACGAGTACGCACACGCGATCCAGGAGCGGGTGAAGGCCAACCAGCTGGTCAGCATCACTATCGAGTTACAGGCCGACTGCCTGTCCGGTGCGTTCATCGGTGACTCGGTGCGGTCCGGCACGCTCGAGCTCGAAGACGGTGACATCGAGGAGCTGACGCGCGGCGTTCGTGCGCTCGGCGACCCGGCGCAGGGCGGGGACAAGTTCGCCACCTGGTTCGCGCCGGGCACCCACGGCACGATGGACCAGCGCCTCGACGCGTTCGCGCGCGGCTACCGCGGCTCGCTGGACCAGTGCCACCTGGACAGCGCGAACGGCACCCAGCTCTGACGAAGATCCACCCCCGAACCTATTGTCTCCATACGAGGAAATGTAGTAGACCTACTATCGATGGAGGTACACGCCTGACATCGGGGGTTGGTCATGTTCCTAGTCGGAGAGGCGGAACCATCGGCCGGAATCCCGGGCGATGACGACGACCGCACGATCGACGTCCGGGATCTCCGGATGCGCTACGGCACCACAGACGTCCTGGCCGGCGTCACGTTCGACGGCCGGCCGGGCGAGGTGATCGTGCTGCTCGGCCCGAACGGCGCCGGTAAGACGACCACGATCGAGATCCTCGAAGGATTCCGGATGCGGTCCGCCGGTGAGGTGACCGTCCTCGGTGCCGATCCCGCGCGTGGTGGCGAACGCTGGCGCGCGCGGGTCGGCATCGTTCTCCAGTCGTGGCGCGACCACAGCAAATGGAGGGTGCGCGAGTTACTCGAGCACCTCGGCCTGTACTACCGGGCGTTCGCCACCGATCCCGGCAGGCAGCCGTGGGACGTCGACGACCTGCTCGCCGCCGTCGGGCTGACCGGCCAGGCGAACGCGAAGATCAGCAGCCTGTCGGGCGGCCAGCGCCGCCGGTTCGACGTGGCGATCGGCATCGTCGGCCACCCGGAACTGCTGTTCCTCGACGAGCCGACCGCGGGTTTCGACCCCGAGGCCCGCCGCGAGTTCCACGACCTCGTGCACGAGATCGCCGACGACGAGACCACGATCCTGATGACGACCCACGACCTCGACGAGGCCGAGAAGCTGGCGGACCGGATCCTGATCCTGGCCGGCGGCACGATCATCGCCGACGGCTCGCCGGACGAACTGTCGCGGCGCGTCTCGGGTCAGGCGGAGGTGCGCTGGTGCCTCGACGGCACGCGCTACGTGCACTCCACCGGCGACGCGACCGCGTTCGTGCGCGACCTGTTCCGCCAGCACGACGACGGGATCAGCGACCTCGAGGTACGCCGGGCCAGCCTCGAGGACACGTACATGACGATGGTCCAGCAGTTCGAGGCCGGGCGCCGAAGCGCAGCGGTCCGCGAGTTCGAGGTGGTGACCTCCCGATGAGTCCCTCGTTGCCCGCGCTCCGGGCCGGGCTGATCCGCGGCCGGATCGAGCTCCGGCAGATGCTGACGACGCCGCAGGACCTCTGGAACACCGTGCTCCCGAGCCTGATCTTCGTGGTCGTCCTGTTCTTCACCCGCGGCTCGGCACTGCCGGGCGCGGACATCGCGCTCGGGTCCCGCACGCTGCCCAGCCTCGTCGGGATGACCGTGGTCTCCACCGGCGTGATGACGATGGCGATGAGCCTCACGATCGAGCGCGAGGACGGGACGCTGCTGCGGGCGAAGGCCGTGCCCAGCGGCATGGTCGGTTACCTCGTCGGCAAGATCGTGCTCGTCGCCGCGATGACGCTGGTCAACATCCTGATCTTCCTGGTGCCGAGCGTGTTCGTGCTCGACGGCCTCGTGATCGGCAGCGTCTCGGGCTGGCTGACGCTGTCCTGGGTGCTGGTGCTCGGGATGGTCGCGATCCTGCCGCTCGGCGCGATCCTCGGCGCGATGATGACGAACCCGCGGACCGCGAGCGGCGCGCTGATGCTTCCGCTGATCGGCCTGGTCGCGATCTCCGGCATCTTCTATCCGATCACCGGCTACCCGGAGTGGCTGCAGACCCTCGCGCACGTCTTCCCGGTGTACTGGCTCGGGCTCGGGATGCGCTCGGCGATGCTGCCGGACAGCATGGCCGCCGCGGAGAGCGCGGGTTCCTGGCAGCACCTGGAGACGTTCGGCGTCCTGGGGGCCTGGGCGGTGGCCGGCCTGATCGTGGCGCCTATCGTGCTGCGGAGGATGGCGCGCCGGGAGTCGGGTTCCTCGGTGGCGGCCCGGCGGGAGCGAGTGCTCCAGCGGGCCATATGAGCGAGGGGGACATGGACAAGAAGGCCACCAACGAGACGATCTACAACCGGATCGCGATGCTGCGGGCCGAGCGCGGGATCTCCCGTCGGGAGCTCGCCGAGGCGCTCGGCGTCCACTACCAGACGGTCGGCTACCTGGAGCGCGGCGAGTACAGCCCGTCGCTGCACCTCGCGCTACGGATCGCGGAGTATTTCGAGGTAGCCGTCGAGGTGGTGTTCTCCACCTCCCCGTTCCCGCGCCTCGGCAGTTCCCGCCGGTCGGCCTAGGGGCGGTTCTCGAGCGCGGCGGTCTGTTCGCGGAGGACGCGGATCGTGTTGTCCAGGTAGTCGACGACGACCGCCGCCTCCCGCTCGTCGTACTTCGAGGTGAACGCCGCCATCGCGCGGCCCAGGTCGGCGAAGATCGCGCCGAGGTCGGGAACCTTCCCGGCCTCGGCGATCAGCAGGACCCGCCGGCGATCGGCCGGATCGGGCTCGCGCCGGACGTACCCGGCGCGTACCAGCCGGTCGACGATGCCGGTCACCGCCGTGATGCCCACGCCCAACTCGGGGGCGAGCGCGCCGGTGGGCAAGGGTCCGGATCGGACGATGACGCCGAGCGCCTTGTGCTCCGCCGCGGACAGCCCCAGCCGGCGCGCCACCGCCTCGTGGAACAGGACCACCGCGGTGCTCAACTCCCAGCCGTAGTCGCGCATGAGGATCCGCCCTTGCTTCACACTCGTGAATGGTTCACTCTCATGAAGTATATGAGAGGAGCGAACAATGGTCGCAGCAGGGTGGTCGCTCAGCACACGTGCCGCGAGGTGGGCGGCGCGGTTCTACGGTCGGCACGTGCCGCTCGTCCTCGGGTTGTCGCTGGTCCCGACCGTGCAGCGGTTCCTGGTCGTGCACTACGACGTGCCGGCCGCGGTCGCGGTCGGCAGCGAGATCCTGGTCGCCGGCGTTCGGGTGCTGCTGGTGGTGCTCGTCGTGCGGCTGCTGGCCCGCGAACTCACCGGCGAGCACGGCCTCGGCGGGCGGGCGGCCCTGCGACGGTTGTCGACGGCTATCGACGCCCGGCGCGGGGCCTTCTGGTTCCAGTGGATCGTCCTCGGCGCCGCGTTCGTGGTCTGCGACGTCCTGCCGAACGCGGCCGTTGCCGCCTGGGTGCCGGACGGCGCGCGGGACGTCGTCACCGCGACGATGGTCGCAGTGAAGAACCCGACCGTGATCGCGTTCACGGTGCTCTGGATCGTCGGCATCGGACGGACGCTGATCGTCGAACAAACCGATGCCGACGAGATCGCCGCGGCTCCCGATGAGCCCGCCGGCCGTCGCTGAGTTCCACCGACGACCGGCGGGGCGACGTTCGGGGATCAGGCCACCCGGGCGCAGCGCTCCTGAGCGACGACGAGCGAACGGTCACCGGCGTCGACGTCGGACTGCGCGGACACCCGGATGAGGCCGTCCGGTCCCGGCGAGGGCAGCTCCGGCACGCCGTTCTGGCGGACGCACTTCACGAACTTCCGGGCCTTGGCGGCGCGCTTCACGTCCGGCTTGGCGGCCGGCCCGCAGGCCCGGGTCACCTTCCGGCGCTTCTCGGCGCTCTCCGGCTGGAACACGATCGCCGACTGGCCCGGACCGCTCGACTGCACGACCCGGACGCCGTGCGACCGGAGACAGCGGATCAGCTCGGGCGGTGTGCCGCGCTGCGAGGTCACCTGCCGCGCACCCTGCTGGCCCCGTTCACCGTCGCCCGACGAGACCGCGGCGCGGCGCTCGTCCGACGTGGGCGGCTCGGTCGCGGAGGCGGCGCTGCCGAAGCCCACCAGTCCCAGGGTCAGTGCGGTCACTGCGAGCCCCCTTCGAATACGCATGATGTCTCTCCTCACTGGCCGATCCGTTCGGCCGACACACTGAGGAAAGACTTCGAGCCCTTTCGCCCCCGTTTCCCTTTTCGGAAACGCTCGGGAAACAGGTCGGCGCGCCGCTAGGGGAGAGGACCACCGGCCAGTCGGTTCAGCGCGGCCTCCGCCTCGCGGCCGCGGTCGCGGAGCGTGTCGACGCAGCGCCGGATCGACGCGCTGCCGTCCGCCGTCCGGTTCGCCAGCTCTTTCACCTCGGTCGCGACGACCGCGAACCCCCGTCCGGCGGCCCCGGCGCGAGCGGCCTCGACCGAGGCATTCAGCGCGAGCAGCTTGGTCTGTTCGGCGACCGACGCCAGCAGCGTCACGAACGCCTCGATGTCGGCGCTCGCTTCCACCAGCGCGCGCATCGCCGCTGCGGACTCGCGCACCGCGTCGCTCGCCGTGTCGTTCGCGTGCACCGGCCCCACTCCTTCGCTCGAACCCCTCACCGTCGGACCCTGTCGGCCGGGAGACGGCCGCCCTGAGCGGTTGTTGCCCCGATCACACGCCGTCGCGGCCGTCGGCGGCGGCAGGGATGAACCGCTGGGATTTGTGGGGACGATGGGGCGCACGGGGTGAAAGAGTTCGCATCCGGCTGAACAGGGGACCGTCGCGCTGCGTGTACGGCAGAGAGGCACCGGGAGCCGCGCCGCACGAACCGAAGAAGGTCACCATGCCTGACGTTTTGTACCTGCTCTACCGGGCCGATCAGCAACCCCGCTGGGTCGTTGCGGCGGACCAGCTCCCCGCCGCCCTCGCCGCCGTTCACCAGTGTGGGCTGCGGGAACTGGAAGTGCGCACCGCCGACGGCAGGCCCCCCGCACACGCCGACCTCGTGACGCACTACCTGACCACCGACGAGTTCTGCGGATTCCACGTCTACGAGGCCGCGGTGACGCTCGGCGGCGTCGAGCTCGTCCGGATCCGGTACACCGTGCCGGAGTGCGCCTGCGCGGCGATGCCGCACCGGGCGGCCGCGTCCGCCTCGACTTAGGCCGCGGCTGAGGTTACCTGATCGATATCTATTCGCCCGATTCGCCGTTGCGCCTTGTGTTCAACTGATCGTCTTCCGTAACCCCCGACGCGTCCGACGTCGTGCCTAACGGGGAAGGAGACGCGCAGGTATGCGACGACCGATGAGGCTTTTCTCCGTCGGTGTGGTGGCGTTAGCTCTCGTAGCCGCCGGCTGCACCGAGAACACCGGCCAGAACGACGAGGGCGACCAGCAGGAAGCCTCGACCCAGACCGCGGTGCTCGCGGAGAATTCCGACGGCCCTGCTCCCGAGGTGAAGGGCGCCCAGAAGGGCGGCACCGTCACGATCTACACCAGCGCCGACTTCGAGCACCTCGATCCGCAGCAGAACTACGTGATCCCCTCGACGACCACCGGTACGAACCTGATCTACCGGACGCTGACGACGTTCCGGGAGAACGGTGACGGCAAGCTGGAGGTCGTCGGTGACCTCGCCACGAACACCGGCGAGGAGTCCAACGGCGGTAAGACCTGGAAGTACACGCTGAAGGACGGCCTGAAGTACGAGGACGGCTCGCCGATCACGGCCCAGGACGTCGCGTACGGCATCGCCCGGTCGTTCAGCCCCGACCTCACCGAGGGGCCGAAGTACTTCCAGAGCTGGCTGGCGGGCAGCTCGGACTACAACGCGAAGTACAAGGGCCCGTACGACGGTGGCGCGAAGATCCCGCCGAACGTCTCGGTGCCGGACGACAAGACGATCATCTTCAACTTCCCCTCACCGCACGCGGACGTTCCGTTCGCCGCGGCGATGGTGACGACCTCTCCGGTTCCGGAGAAGCGGGACACCAAGACGCAGTACGACAACCGGCCGTTCTCGTCCGGGCCGTACAAGATCGAGACGTACCGGCGCACCCAGCAGATGACGCTGGTCCGGAACGAGCACTGGGATCCGAACACCGACCCCGTCCGGCACGACTACCCGGACAAGTACGTCATCGAATTCACCCGCACCGATGCGCAGGCCAGCGAGCTGCTGCTGGCCGACCAGGGCGCCGCGCAGACCGCGCTGACGTTCCAGGACCTCCAGATCCCGGCCAGCGTCTACCCGAAGGTGATCGCGAACCCCGACGCGAAGAAGCGCATCCTCACCGGTCCGACGCAGTTCGTCTGGGCGTTCAACTTCAACCTGCACCGGGTGAAGGACATCAACGTCCGGAAGGCGTTCAACTACGCGCTCGACCGCGAGGGCCTGCTCAAGGTCTGGGGTTCGTACTCCGGTATCCCGGCGACGACGATCCTGTCGCCGACGACGTCCGGGTATCAGGACTACAACCTCTACGACGGCGGCAAGAACGGCGACCCGGAGAAGGCCAAGGAGCTGCTCGGCGGCAAGCGGGTGCCGCTGGTCTACGCCTACCGGAACACCGAGCGGAATCAGGCCGTCGCGGCGTTCCTGCGCAGCAGCATGAAGGAAGCCGGGTTCGACCTGAACATTCAGCCGGTCGACGAGGACCAGTACTACACGGTGCTCGGACGTAAGGACAACGCGTTCGACGTCTACCTGCGGGGTTGGGGCGCGGACTGGCCGGGTGGCGGCACGACGATTCCGCCGCAGTTCGACGGTGACCAGATCACGCCGACCGGCAACCAGAACCTCAGCTACATGGACGACGCCAAGGCCAACAAGGAGATGGACGACATCCTGGCGCTGTCCGACCTCACCGAGGCCGACAAGCGGTGGGCGGCGCTGGACAAGGACATCATGACCAGGGTCGTCCCGATCGCCCCGGCGCTCTACGACAAACAGACGACGATGTACGGCTCGCGGATCGGCGGCATCTATCTGAGCGCGCCGTACGGCAACTCGGGCCTGAACAACCTGTACGTGAAGTGACACCCCGGCTCGCCGCCCCTCGAGGGGCGGCGAGCCGTCAGGGGTTCACGACGTACCGCGCGGGGACCTCGCCCCCGCCGTGCACGGCCAGGTCGGCCCCGGTGACGTAGCCGGCCAGATCGCTGGCCAGATAGGCACACGCGTTGGCCACGTCCTCCGGCGTCGCGAGCCGGCCGAGCGGGATCAGGCCGGCGGTCTGCTCGGTGTAGTCGGTCGTCTCGGTGCGGATCAGCCCGGCCGTGATGTGGTTGACCCGGACGGTCGGGCCCCATTCCAGCGCCAGCGCGCGGGTGAGCGTCCGTAACCCGGCCTTCGCGGCCGAGTACGCCGCGGTGCCGGGCTGCGGGTCGATTGCCGAAACACTGCCGATGTTGACGATCGACCCGCCGCCGTCCTGGGTCCGCATCACGTCGTTGGCGGCCTGCGCGACGTAGAACGGCGCGAGCAGGTTGAGCGCGACGATCTTCTCGACGAACCGCGGCGACACCGTTGCCGCGTCCGCGTCGGGGGAGCCGCCGGCGTTGTTGACCAGGACGTCGAGCCGCCCGAACCGCTCGACCGCGGCGTCGACCAGCGCCCGGCAGGCCGCCGGGTCGCGGACGTCGGTCTGGACGAACAGCCCCGGGGGTGGTTGCTCCGGTTCGCTCCGCGCACAGACCACCACGTCGGCGCCCGCCCGGCCGAACGTCTCGGCGATGACCCGTCCGATGCCCTTGGTGCCACCGGTGACCAGCACGGTCCGGCCGGTGAAGTCCAGGTGTACCCCGCCGCGCTCTGAAGCCATGCCGCACTGTACGTCCGGCTAGCCCAGTGCGCGGCGCTATCCGAGTTCCAGGGGCTGCAACAGGCGATGCCGTTGGCGGAGCGCGACGCTCACCCGGTCGCTGCGGAGGAACTCGGAGCCGGGGCCGGGTTCGAACTCGGTGTCTTCGGCGGCGACGAGCGTGTTGCATGCAGTGCACACGGCGGGCCCGGCGAGCGTGCCGCCGCAGCCCGCATGCAGGAAGATCCGCATCGACGGGCCGGTCGCGAGGTGCCGCGTTCCCCAGGCGGTCAGCTGGAACAGCGGCGGCCAGAGCTCGATACCGGCCTCGGTGAGCAGGTATTCGTCGCGCGGCGGGGAGTCCTGATAGCGCTGTCGGCGCAGGACGCCGGTGCGGACCAGCGTCTCCAGCCGGTCGGACAGCACCGCCCGGGGGACGTCGAGGTGGACGAGGAAATCGCCGAACCGGCGGACACCGAAGAACGCGTCGCGGATGACGAGGAGCGTCCAGCGTTCGCCGAGTATCTCCAGCGCCCGCGCGAACGCGCAGTTCTGGCCCGCGTAGTCCTTACCGAGTCCCACTCCCACATCCTAGCGGGATGGTTCAGCCACCGAACCGTGCTGCTCAAATCAGTTCATTCATTGAACCGAGTGCGGTACGGTTCGCGCCGAACCCCGATTCGAGAGGGAGTCGCCGTGGCCAGCACCGTGGGATCAGCCGTAACAAAAGACACGGAGGCACCGCCGGGCAGGCGTGAACAGTTGATCCTCGCGGTGGTGTGCGCGGCGACGCTGGTCACGCTCGCGGACTACACCGCGCCGGTCGCCGTCCTCACGGTGCTCGCCTCCGACCTGCACGCGTCGGCGACCGCGCAGGTCTGGGTGCTCAACGGCATCACGTTCGGGCTCGCCGTGCTGCTGTTGAGCGCGGGAAGCGTCGCCGACGACTACGGGCGGCGCCGGGTGTTTCTCGGCGGGGTGGTCGGCCTCGCGCTGAGCATGGCGGCGAGCGCGGTCTCGACGTCGGCCTGGGTGTTCGTCGGGGCACGGGTCGTGCAGGGCATCGCCGGTGCGGCGATCCTCGCAGCCGGGCTCGGGTTGGTCGCCGCCGCGTTCCCGGCCGGGCCACACCGGATCCGGGCGGCCGCGACCTGGGGATCGATGATCGGTCTGGGGATCTCGATCGGCCCGTTGCTGGCCATCGCGGGTGGTCACGTCGGCAGCTGGCGGACGTTCTACTGGGTCGCGAGCCTGCTCGCCCTGGGGCTGGCGGTCGTGGCCCTGCCGATACTGCGGGAGTCCCGGGCGGCGCAGGCCCGCAGGCTGGACCTTCCCGGGGTCGTGCTGCTCGCCGCCGGGCTGGTCGCGGTGCTGGTCGGCGCGACCAACGGTCGCACCGGCTGGCTACGGACGCCGACCGTGCTGCCGTTGGTGCTGGCGCTGGTGTTGTTCGGGCTGTTCGCATTGCGGGAGGCACGGGCCGCGGAGCCGATGATCGACCTGGGACTGTTCCGGCGGACGCCGTTCCTCCTGGCGACGCTCGGCGCCGCCAGCACCGGCATCGCGGTGATCGGCCCGATGACGTTCCTGCCGACCGCGCTACAGCGGGGGAGCGGGTGGACCCCGACGCAGACCGCAGTACTCGCGTTCGCCTGGGCGTTCACGATGTTCCTGGTGGGGCTCGCCGCGCGGCGGATGCGGTCGAGCGCCCACGGCGGCGTGGAACTGGGCCTGGGGTTCGTGCTCTCGGCGGTCGGGTGCGGGGTGTCGCTGTTGGCGGTCGGCGACGCGTGGGGGTGGCTGTTCCCCGGCATGATCGTCGCCGGCCTCGGCAGCGGGCTGATCAACGCGACGCTGCCGCGGCTCGCGGTCGGCACCGTGCCGCCGGATCGCGTCGCGATGGGGTCGGGCGCCAACAACACCGCCCGGTACGTGGGGTCCGCGCTCGGCGTCGCGGTGACCGCGTCACTCGCGCCGGCGGACGCCGGTGAGGCGCTCGCGGTCGGAGCGCTGCTGTGCCTGGTCGCCGCCGTGGCGCTCGCGCCGCTGGCCGCCCGGGCTCGTATCCCGGTGCCCGACGCGGCCTGACGCTCCCGGGCGGTCTGACGCGGCGTGGCCGCGCCGGGTTCGGGCTCGAATCCGGCGCGTCAGGGCTTGCGGCGGCGGGCGGCGCGCTCTTCGGCGACGCGGCGCTTCCAGGCGGCACGCGCCTCCGCGCTGTGGCCCTGGATCGCGTTGGAGACCGTCGGGGGACCGAAGATCTGGAACCACCACTCGCCGCGCCGCCGCTTGCGCTTCGGCTCGACGTCACGGGCTGCGTCGTGCTGCCTGTTCACGGGTACCTCCTCCGGCTCCACGCTCCGAGTGTACGCCAATTATTGGTACGCCAAGGATTGGTGCGGCAACTATTTCGTGGCAGGATGGTTGCATGGCTGCCCCCGACGTCGTCCCTGCGGAGGATCCGCTCGCGCTCGATCGCCAGGTGTGTTTCGCGCTGGCGGTCGCCTCGCGGAGCGTCAACGCGATCTACCGGCCGCTGCTCGACCCGCTGGGCCTGACCCACCCCCAGTACCTGGTCCTGCTCGCGCTCTGGGAGCGCGCGCCACGCTCCGGCCGGGAGCTGAGCGAGGTGCTGCAGCTCGACCCCGGGACGCTGTCGCCGCTGCTCAAAAGGTTGGAGGCGGCGGGTCTCGTCCGCCGCGAGCGCGACCACCGGGACGAACGGATGCTCGCGGTCACGCTGACCGAGGCGGGCGTCGCGCTCCGGACGCAGGCCGAGCGCATTCCGCCGGCCGTGGTGGCGCGGCTCGGCATGGAGATCTCCGAGCTCGAGCAGCTCCACGCGTCCCTGACCCGAGTGATCGCCGCCGCCCGCACCGTCGATCCGGTCTGAGGCTCCGCCGTGGGGCGGCGCACTCAGGCGCGGTCAGCCAGGCGCGCCGCTGGAGCAGCTCGGGACCTCCGGCACATCCTGCACTGACGGCTGCCCCGGCGACTCGGCCGGCCGCCCGCGCGGCGGCCCCCCGTCCGCGCCACCGGACGTCCGTCGGTCCGTGGCGCGCGGCGGCCCTCCGTCCGCAGCGCCCGACGTCCGCCCGTCCGCGCCACCGGACGTCCGCCCGTCCGCGGCGCCCGACGGTCGGCCGTCCGTTGCGCCTGGCGGGCGCCGGTCGGCGGCCGTCGGCTGGGCGCCGACGGCGCCGGGCGGTTGTGCGCCGACCGTGCCGGGTGGCCGGCCGTTGACGGTGGCGGCCACGGAGGTGCGCGGGTGGGCGCGGCCGTCCTGGGCCGCGCCGGCGAGCAGCGTCACGCCGATCGCCGCTCCGGCCGCGCACGCCACCGCGAGCGCCGCCCCCGGGTATCCGCCGGTGACCCGGTCGCCGAGCAGCACGATACCGACCACCGCGGCCGCGACCGGGTTCGCGATCGTGCTCACGGCCAGCGGCGCACCGAGTCCGTCCCGGTAGGACCGCTGGGTGAGCAGCAGCCCGGCCACGGTCAGCACCGCCACGGCCAGCCCAGCGGTCACCACCAGCGGAGTGCCCACAGCGGACAGACCGTCGTCGGTGATCCGTACGGTGATCGTCTGGCTGAGCGCCGACGAGATGCCGAACGCGACCCCGGCTGCCGCAGCCGTCCAGAGCACCGAGGCTCGCGGCATTCGGCTCACGCCCTCCAGCGCGACCAGCACTGCGGCGATCACGATCAGCAGCACCACGAGCTGCGGCATCGTCAGCGCGACCCCGGTGCCCGCCGAGCCGATCAGGAGCACCAGACCGACCAGCCCGGCTAGCGTGAACGCGATCCCGTTCCACTCGGTGGCCGACACCCGGCGACGCCACGTCATGGCCGCCAGCGGCACCGCCATCGGAAGCGTCAGAACACCCAGCGCCTGGATCAGCGAGAGCGGCCCCGCCCGGAGCGCCGCCAAGTGCAGCAGCGCCGCGACGCCGTTGAGCGCGGTCGCGGTCCACCACCGGGGGTGCATCGCCAGCCGCCGCACCGGAAGCTCGGCCAGCCGCTCCTGCACGACTGCTGCCGCGGCGTAGGCGACGGAGGACAGCAGCGCGAGTGCGATGCCGATCAGTACGGTCCCCACCGTGCTCCCCGTCGTCCGTGGTCGATCCCCGGCTCACAGATCAAACTGTTGACAGAGCAGACGTTACGGGGGCGATGCACGCATCGGCGTGGTCCGTGAGTGGTATCTCGCCGTACTACGAAGGCGGTAGCGCCGGCCGCCCGGGTGGCAACAGTGCGTCGGGGCCGCAATCGGCAGCCGTCATCTGCAGCCCGTCGAGCAGTATCGCCAGGTAGCGCTGCCAGAGCTCGGGTTCGACGTTCTCCGCGTACTCGGTCATGTTGCCCAGCACGAACTGCAGCGCCGGTAGGTCGGTCGGGCGCATCTCGTTCGGGACCACACCGGACTCGCGGGCGCGTTCGACCAGCCGGGTCAGCCCGGGAAGCAGTCGCGTGCGTGCGGTCTCGGCGGCCTGCGGGCCGGTCGTCTCGCCTTGCAGCAGCATGCGCAGGCCGGAGTTGCGGGCCTGCACCTGCGCGGACTCGCTGAGAAAACCGAGGAAGCCCAGCAGCGGGTCGGCGTGCTCGGCGGCCTCTTCGGCGGCCACGGCCAGCTCGGTCAACGCCTGGTCGAAGAGCGTCTCGACCAGCAGCTCGCGGCTGGGAAACGCGCGCCGGACGGTGCGGACGCTCAGCCCGCCGAAGCGCGCGATGTCTTCCAGCGTGACGTCGAGCCCGTAGACCGCGAACACCTCGCGGGCCGTCTCCAGGATGCGGGCGCGGTCACGGTCGGCGTCGCGCCGGGAGCGGCGGGAGAGCGCGCCGGCGGCCGGCGCGAGGTCGAGCTCGTACGGGGAAAGGTCGGCCACTGCGGGCAGTGGGGGGTGGGCGATAACCGGAGGCATTGTCTCCATGTGGAGATACTACCTTCAATTCGTCGGGGCGGCCACGTGATGACCGCCGTTACCTGGGACAACGGCTGACGGTAGGGCGGAGTGCCCCCTGCTGACCACTGATTTGCGTGGTACGTCCGTGAGCGACCGGCAGGCGGGCAGGCCTCGGTTCGGCGTCGGCACGGAATTGGTCGATTCGCTTTCTAGAATTCATCGCCTTGGCGCAGCATTAGGAGCGTCGGCCGCGGTACGACCGACGAAGACCCTACCGGATTCCGGCTAATTCGAGAAAGCGCGGATGTGACGGAATCACGACGTGAACGGAGTCGTTCGTGAGCTACACGTTGCTCAAGGGTTCATTTGTCATTCGCTATCCGGACCTCCCGCGCCAGGGCCCCGAGCCGGACGGCGACACCGTGAAGTTCCGGCCGGACACGCCCGCGCTCGTCGAGACACTGGCGCGCGTCTCCGGGCGCGCGCCCGACCTGAACGCCAGGGGAATCTCGGTCCGGTTGGAGGCGCTCGACGCGCTGGAGACGCACTTCGGCGAGACCCACCAGGAGCTCGGCGGCGCCAACGCCGCGAGGGACGCGCTGCTGGCCGCGCTGGGCTTCACGAACGTCGAGTACTTCCCCGACCAGCCGAACAAGGTGCGCTCGGCCGACCAGGACAGCGTGCGCGGGCACGTCCTCTCCAACGGCATCGACGCCAACGGCCGGCTGATCGGGTTCGTCTACGCCGGGGACGCCGACCCGGTGGACGGCTCGGTGTTGTTCCTCGAGACGCCGCAGCTCGATCAGTCGGTGAACGCTCGCCTGCTCGCCGACGGTCACGCCTACCCGGCGTTCTACGCGACGCTCCCGGCCGAGTTACGCGCCCACCTCGCGGTGACCTCCCGCGAGGCGCGGACCGCGTCGAGAGGCATCTGGGCGACGTCGACCGCGGACCCGAACGGAGCAGCGACCGTCACCGACCTGGCTTCGTTGGAGACGCTGGCCATCTGGCCGAAGCTGTTCCGCCGCCTGGTCCCGTACCTGGCGGCCGGCTTCCCGGACTTCGACGGGTTCGACGCCTGGCTGCGTGCCGATCCGGTCAACCGGGACGACGAGGTGCTGCTGCTCTCCACCGCCGAGCGCAGCAACCTGCACGACGTCGTCACCGCGTCCGGCTCTCGGGTGCAGCTGACCGTGTGGCCGGACGACTTCGTGATCAGCCCGGACCCCGCGCGACCCGGCGTGCCGACCGGACCGCAGCCGGGCGTGCCCGGCGACGTGCTGATCGTCGCGGCCCTGCCGGATCCGCTCGGCACCGACCGCGGCCACGAGTCGGTGACGCTGCTGAACATCTCGTCCGCGGCCGTCGAGCTGGACGGATGGGCATTAGTGGACACCGCAGGGGGGCGGTACGAGCTGAGCGGCTCGCTCGACGCCGGCGGAACGCTGCAGGCGACGCTCGATGGCGCACTCGCACTCGGCAACAATGG
The DNA here is from genome assembly GCF_900143005.1 of Cryptosporangium aurantiacum. Taxonomy (NCBI): domain Bacteria; kingdom Bacillati; phylum Actinomycetota; class Actinomycetes; order Cryptosporangiales; family Cryptosporangiaceae; genus Cryptosporangium; species Cryptosporangium aurantiacum. The sequence goes on along the minus strand of NZ_FRCS01000014.1, from coordinate 44,388 downwards.
CGACACGATCACGCTCGTCGCGTCCAAAGGAATGACGATCGACCAGGTCACCTATAAAGCGGACGAAGTCCGTCCGGGTCGCACGGTGTGTTTCGGTCGGTGAATCATTTGTCGTCGAATTCGGCCGACGACAATTAACTGTCGGATGGGCGTCACTGGTGTCCCGGGCGTGTCGTACGTCCGGTTCCCGGTGGCGCCCCTCTCCGCGCGGTGACAGAGTCGACTGTGACGCCGGTCACCGGGGAGGCATCGATGCCAGGCTTACGGTCCTACCGCAGCGGCACCGCGACCGTTCCGCTGCTCGGCGACACGATCGGCGCCAACCTCGACCGGGTAGCTGCCGGCCGGGGTGACCACGAGGCGCTGGTCGAGTGCGCGACCGGCCGTCGCTTCACCTACCGGGAACTGGTCGCCGAGGTCGACGCGTGCGCGCTGGGCCTGCACGACCTCGGGGTCCGGAGGGGCGACCGGGTCGGCATCTGGGCGCCGAACTGCGCCGAGTGGGTGTTCGTCCAGTACGGCACCGCCAAGCTCGGCGCGATCCTGGTCAACATCAACCCGGCCTACCGCGCCCACGAGCTGGCGTACGTCCTGAAGCAGGCCGGGATCTCGGTGCTGATCGCGGCGCCCGAGTTCAAGACCAGCGACTACCGGGCGATGGTCGCCGAGGTCCGCGACGAGTGCCCCGACCTGACCACCGCGCTGTTCCTCGGCGACCTCGAGTGGGACGCCCTGCTGGCCACCGGACGCGCGGCCGACCGGAGCGCGCTACCGACCGATCTCGACCCGGACGATCCGATCAACATCCAGTACACGTCCGGCACCACCGGCTTTCCGAAGGGCGCGACGCTCACCCACCACAACCTGCTGAACAACGGGTTCTTCGTCGGTGAGGGCTGCGGCTACACCGAGGCCGACCGGGTCTGCATCCCGGTGCCGTACTACCACTGCTTCGGCATGGGCATGGGCAACCTCGGTGCGACGTCACACGGCGCGACGATGGTGATCCCGGCACCGGCGTTCGACCCCGCCGCGACCCTGCGGGCCGTGCAGGACGAGCGGTGCACGTCGCTCTACGGCGTGCCGACGATGTTCATCGCTGAGCTGGGCCTGCCGAACTTCGCCGAGTACGACCTCTCCAGCCTGCACACCGGCATCATGGCCGGCTCGCCGTGCCCGGTCGAGGTGATGAAGCGGGTCGTCGCCGAGATGGGGATGACCGAGGTGACGATCTGTTACGGCATGACCGAGACGTCGCCGGTGTCCACCCAGACCGGCGCGGACGACAGCCTCGATCACCGGACGTCGACGGTCGGCCGGGTCCACCCGCACCTGGAGATCAAGATCGTCGACCCGGCGACCGGGCAGATCGTGCCGTGCGGCGAGACCGGCGAGTTCTGCACCCGGGGCTACTCGGTGATGCGCGGCTACTGGAACGAACCGGAGAAGACCGCCGAGGTGCTGGACGCCGCCCGCTGGATGCACACCGGCGACCTCGCGACGATGGACGCCGACGGGTACGTGAACATCGTCGGGCGGATCAAGGACATGGTGATCCGGGGCGGGGAGAACATCTACCCGCGCGAGGTCGAGGAGTTTCTCTACACCCACCCGGACGTCGTCGACGCGCAGGTGATCGGGGTACCGGACGCCAAGTACGGCGAGGAGCTGATGGCGTGGGTCCGGCTGCGCCCCGGCGCGGAGCCGCTGACGGCCGAATCGCTGCGCGCGTTCTGCACCGGGAAGCTCGCGCACTTCAAGATCCCGCGCTACGTGAAGCTGGTGGACAGCTTCCCGATGACCGTGACCGGCAAGATCCGCAAGGTCGAGATGCGCGAGACCGCCGTCTCCGAGCTGGGCCTCGAGGCGGAGGCCGCCGCCCGCAACGCCTAGGCCTCCACCGGCTTCTTGTCCGGCGCCTCCACGTCCTGGGCCCACGCGGCCAAGTGCGGATACGCGGCGTCGAACGCCGGGCGCTCCGACCGGATCCGGGGTAGCTTGACGAAGTTGTGCCGCGGCGGCGGGCAGGACGTGGCCCACTCCAGCGAGTTGCCGTAGCCCCACGGGTCGTCGACGTTCACGACCCGGCCCAGCTTGTAGGACTTCCAGAGGTTCCACAGGATCGGCAGCGACGAGATACCGAGGATGAACGCGCCGATCGTGGAGATCGTGTTCAGCGTCGTCCAGCCGTCCATCGGCAGGTAGTCGGCGTAGCGGCGGGGCATGCCTTCGTTGCCCAGCCAGTGCTGCACCAGGAACGTGGTGTGGAAGCCGATGAACGTCAGCCAGAAGTGCAGTTTCCCGAGGCGCTCGTCGAGCATTCGCCCGGTCATCTTCGGGAACCAGAAGTAGATGCCGCCGAACGCGGCGAACACGATCGTCCCGAACAACACGTAGTGGAAGTGCGCGACGACGAAGTACGTGTCGGAGACATGGAAGTCGACCGGCGGCGACGCGAGCAGAACACCGGTCAGGCCACCGAAGAGGAACGTCACGAGGAAGCCGACCGCGAACAGCATCGGCGTTTCGAACGTCAACTGGCCGCGCCACATCGTGCCGATCCAGTTGAAGAACTTCATGCCGGTCGGCACCGCGATCAAGTACGACAGGAAGCTGAAGAACGGCAGCAGCACCGCGCCGGTCACGAACATGTGGTGCGCCCACACGGTCATCGACAGCGCCGCGATCATCAGCGTGGCGGCGACGAGTCCCTTGTAGCCGAAGATCGGTTTCCGGCTGAACACCGGGATGATCTCGGTGATGATGCCGAAGAATGGTAAAGCGAGGATGTAGACCTCTGGATGGCCGAAGAACCAGAACAGGTGCTGCCAGAGGATCGGGCCGCCGGTCGCCGAGTCGTAGACGTGCGCGCCGAGGTGCCGGTCGGCGAGCAACGCGAAGAACGCCGCGGCCAGGATCGGGAAGACCATCAGCACGAGCAGGCTCGTGATCAGCATGTTCCAGGTGAAGATCGGCATCCGGTACATCGTCATGCCGGGCGCTCGCATGGTCAGGATCGTCGTCACGATGTTCACCGCGCCGAGGATCGTGCCGAGACCGGAGAGGATGAATCCGGCGATCCACAGGTCGGTTCCCGCACCCGGCGAGTTGATCTGCGAGTTCAGCGGCGCGTAGGCGAACCAGCCGAAGTCCGCGGCACCGCCCGGGACGATGAACCCGGACAGCACGAGCAGGCCACCGAACGCGAATGCCCAGAACGCGAACGCGTTGAGCCGGGGGAATGAGACGTCCGGGGCGCCGATCTGCAGCGGTACCAGGAAATTGGCGAACGCGAACCCGAGGGGCGTCCCGAACAGCAGCAGCATGATCGAGCCGTGCATCGTGAAAAGCTGGTTGTACTGCTCGTTCGAGAGGAACTGCAGCCCCGGACGCGCCAGCTCGGCACGCATCAGCAGCGCCATGATCCCGGCCGCCGCGAAATAGAAGAACGAGGCGATCAGATACATGATGCCGATCGACTTGGCGTCCGTGGTCCGGATGATCCGGCCCAGCGCATTGCCCCTGACCACTTCCCGCACCGGCCACGGCCGGACCACGATCGGTTCCGGCACCGGCTGCTGTTCTGTGGTGCGCTCCGCCTCGGTGGTCATCGTCGACACTCCTGGGGATCGGCTCGTCACCCCACAGCTCAGCAGATCGCGCCCGGCGTCGGGGAACAATCGGCGGATTCGTCAGACGGCGAGATGCGTCGGGCGCCCGCCGACGAACGTCGCCGCCACCCGCATCGCGCGCAACGAGGCGGCGACCGCCGCGGAATCCCCGCGCGGCAACGGATCGGCGTCCAGCAGCGCCAGATCCGCACGCGACCCGACGCCGACCGTCGGCTGCCCGTCGACGCTCGCCGCCAGCGTCTCGGCCACCGTGATCGCCTCGCCCGGATTCCACGGCGGCGCCGCGTCGGCCGAGCGGTGCACGGCGGCGGCCATCGCCAGCCACGGGTCCAGCGGCGAGACCGGCGCGTCCGAGCCGAGCGCCAGCGGGACCCCCGCGTCCAGCATGGACCGGAACGCGAAGCAGCGGTCGGCGCGGTCCGGCCAGACCTGGGCGGTCACCGCCCGGTCGTCGAGCAGGTGCGCGGGCTGCACGCTGGCGCGCAATCCGAGCCGCGCCATCCGCGCGAACTCCTCGAAGTGCGCCAGTTGCACGTGCTCGACGCCGCCGCGTGCACCGGTGGCCTCGAACGCGTCCAGGGCGGTGGTGAGCGCGGCGTCGCCGATCGCGTGCAGCGCCACGTCCAACCGCGAAGCCGCCCGCCCCAACAGCCGGACCAGCTCCTCCAGCGGATAGTTCTGCGTGCCGTACCGCCCGTCGGCGTACGGTTCGCAGCACCGCGCGGTCCGCGAGTTGAGCGATCCGTCCGAGATGATCTTCAGCGGCCCCATCGTCAACAGGCCGCGCGGCTCGAGGACCGACCCGGTTCGTAGCCCGGCCGCGATCACGTCCTCCAGCCCGTCGGCGTAGGTCGCGGTCCGGACGCGCACCGCGTCGATCCCCGCCGCGAACCGCCCCGGCCAGGCACGGAACCCCGCCTCGAACTCCATGTCCACCAGCCCGACGACCCCGCGGGCGGCGGCGTCGTCCACCGCGAGCCGGTACGCCTGGTCCAGGTCGGTGGCGAGCAGCTCTTCCAGGCGCGGCACCAGCGCGAACCACTCGGACTCGTCGAGCACCCCGGGTCGCGCGGTGACTCCGAGCCACCGCTGTGCGGCCGAGTTGAGCCAGCCGGCGTGCACGTCTCCGCTGATCAGCACCGTGGGAACGTCGCCGCTCACAGCGTCCAGAGCTGCCGTTGTGGGTTGGACCGACCAGGTCGCGGACCGGAACCCGGCGCCGACCACGACGGTGGGTCGGCCGGCGAGATGCGCCCGCACCCGGGCGATGACCTCGCCCGGACCGGTGGTGCCGCTCAAATCCAGGCGCAGCCGCGCCTGCGCCCACTGCCGGAGGTGCACGTGCTGATCCCAGAGCCCCGGGATCAGCCAGCGGCCGTCGGCCGCGATCACCCGCTCCGCGGGCTCCGGCGTGAGGTGCCCGACCGCGGTCACCTCTCCGTTCTCCATCCGGACGTCGACCGGCTCGGCGGACGACGCCGGGTGCGTCACCGTCACTATTCGGACGCCACGCAGCAGTACTTTCATCGGCGGAGCAGGCCCAGGATGCGGGCCAGTTCCGCGCGGTCGTCGGCGGAGAGCGCGCCGAACAGCTTGTCGCTCTCGGCGCGGCGGGCGCGCTTGATGGCCCCGCCGGTCTCCAGGCCGCGTTCGGTGAGCGCGACCAGCGTCGCGCGCCGGTCGTGCGGGTCGCGGCCACGTTCGGCGAGACCGCGTTCCTCGAGCGCGTCGACGACCTCGGTGGTCGACCGGGGGGCGATCCGCAGGTGTTCGGAGAGCTCGGACAGCCGCATCTGGCCGTGCCGCATCAGCACGCTCAGCGCACGGCCCTGACCAGGGGTGATGTCCCAGGGTTCGAGCGACTCCCGGGTGGCGTGCCGGAGCTGGCGGGCGACCGCCCAGAACGCCTCGGACAGGCTCTCGGTCGCATCCTCGATCACGCGGAATACCGTACCAGGAGGTTCTGTTGTTCCCTCATGATGAGGTAACCTCAGCATTGGTCAACTACTCGAGGAGATGCTCTTGGAGACCCCCCAGAACCCTGGCCGCCGTGGCGGCCCCCAGAAACTGTCCGCGGCCGAGAAGGCCCAGGCCCGCTCGGTCTCACTGCGCCGGATCGCCCGGCTCTTCACCGCACACCGCTGGCAACTCGCCGTCGTCACCGCGATCATCGTCGCGTCGTCGGTGGTGTCGCTGGCCTCCCCGTTCCTGCTCCGCGAGGTCATCGACGTCGCGCTGCCCTCCCAGAACCTGACGCTCCTGGTCTGGCTGGTGATCGGCATGGTCGCCGTGGCCGCCGTGACGTCCGCGTTCGGCGTCGTCCAGACCTGGATCTCGACCACCGTCGGCCAGCAGGTCATGCACCGGCTGCGTACCGACGTCTTCACCCACCTGCAGCGCCAGTCGATCGGGTTCTTCACCCGGACGCGGACCGGCGAGGTGCAGTCCCGGATCACCAACGACATCGGCGGCATGCAGACCGTCGTCACGTCGACCGCGACCTCGATCGCCTCGAACCTGACCACGGTGGTGGCCACCGCGGTCGCGATGGCCGCGCTGTCCTGGCGGCTGTCGTTGGTCTCGCTGGTCGTGCTGCCGCCGGCGATCTACCTGACCCGGCGGGTGGCGCGGATGCGCCGGGTGATCACCGCCCAGCGTCAGCGCGAGCTCGCCGACCTGAACGTGACGATCGAGGAGGGCCTCTCGGTCAGCGGCGCGCAGCTGGCGAAGACGATGGGGACCGGCCCCGTGCTGGTCGACCGCTTCACCGCGTCGTCGTCCCGGCTGATCGATCTGGAGCTGCGGTCTGAGCTCGCCGGACGCTGGCGGATGGCGACGATGAGCATCATCTTCGCCGCGATCCCCGCGGTCATCTACCTGAGCGCCGGTCTGCCCGGCACCACCGGGACGCTGAGCATCGGAACGCTCGTCGCGTTCACCACCCTGCAGTCGACGCTGTTCCGTCCGCTGACCTCGCTGCTGAACACCGGCGTCTCGGTCGCGGCGTCGCTCGCGCTGTTCGCCCGGATCTTCGAGTACCTGGACCTGCCGGTCGAGGTCGACGACCCGGCCTCCCCGGTGCCGCTGGGGCAGGTGCGCGGTGACCTGCGGTTCGAGAACGTGACGTTCACGTACCCGGGCAACGACGTGGCCGCCGTGGCCGGGGTGTCGCTGGAGGTTCCCGCCGGATCGACGCTGGCGCTGGTCGGTGCGACCGGTTCCGGCAAGAGCACGATCGCCGCGCTGATCGCCCGGCTCTACGATCCCACCGGCGGACGCGTGACGCTGGACGGCGTCGACCTGCGTGATCTGCGGCTGGCGGACCTCTCTCGCGTGGTGGGCGTGGTGTCGCAGGAGACCTACCTGCTGCACACGACCGTGCGGGAGAACCTGCGGTACGCGAAGCCCGACGCGACCGACGCCGAGATCGAGGACGCGGCGCGCGCGGCACAGATCCACGACCTGATCAGCGCGCTGCCCGACGGGTACGACACGATGGTCGGCTCCCGCGGATACCGGTTCTCCGGTGGTGAGAAACAGCGGATCGCGATCGCGCGGACGCTGCTGCGAGACCCGCGGATCCTCGTTCTGGACGAGGCGACGAGCGCGCTGGACAACACCACCGAGCGGGCCGTGCAGAAGGCGTTCGACGCGCTCGCGGTGGGGCGGACCACGGTGACGATCGCGCACCGGCTCTCCACCGTGCGCAATGCCGACCAGATCGCGGTGGTGGACCACGGCCGCATCGTCGAGGTCGGCTCGCACGCCGAGTTGCTCGCCCGCGAAGGCCGCTACGCCACCCTGGCCCTCGCGGCGTGACGCCGCTGTGCGGCGCCGCTATGCGCGTGCTGACGCGAAACCGGCCTCTCAGCGCGGCTTAGAGGCCGGTTTCGCGTCAACGTGAGGGTCTAGCTCGGTTGGAACGCGGTGCGGGTCCTCGCGAGGGGGTCGAGGCGGAGGGCGTGGGCGCGGCCGCGAGCGCGGTAGCGCAGGATCTGCACGACGCCGAGCGTCCAGAGCACGTACTGGAACGACATCGCCCAGCGGAACGCGTCCGGCGTGTAGTCCGCGCCGGCCCCGCCGCCGCTGCGCCAGTCGAGGATCGCGCCGATCGCCACGACCACGGTGAGGCTCGCCACGAACCCGGCCTGGTTGATGATCCCGGTCGCGCTGGCCAGCCGCTCGACCGGATTTGACGTCCGGCCCAGGTCGAAGCCGATCACCGAACCGGGCCCACCGAGCCCGACCACCATCACGAGCAGAACCAGCACCGGTAGCGGCGCCTGGCCCGGCCACGCCAGGACCACGGTCCACGCCGTCGCGATCGCCCCGACGATCGCCAGCGCGAGCGTCGATCGTTGCCACGGGTGCCGCGCGGTGAACCATCCCATCACCGGACCGGCCGCGATCAGCGACACCACCATGATCGTGAGCAGCGCCGACGCGACGTTCGGCGAGAGCCCTTCACCCTTCACCAGGAACGGGTAGCCCCACAGCAGCGCGAACGCGGTCTGCGCGAACTGGGTCGTGAAGTGCACCCAGAACCCGAGGCGGGTGCCGGGGTGCTGCCAGGAGCTGGCCAGGCTGGCGCGCACGGCACCGAGTGAGAGCGCGGGGCCGCGCAGCGTCCGGGTGCCCGGCTCGTCGTGCAGGAGCACCAGCCCGGTGATCGCGGCCACCACCCCCAGCGATGCCGCGACCCCGTACGCCCAGGTCCACCCGAGCGTGCTCAGTGCCCAGGTCATCGGGACCGCGGCCGCGATCGCGCCCAGTTGCCCGATGACGCCGGTCAGCTGGGTCACCACCGGCACCCGCCCGGGAGCGAACCAGGCGTTGACCAGGCGCAGGACGCAGATGAACGTCATCGCGTCACCGATGCCGACGAACACGCGGGCGAGCAGCGCGGTGCTGTACGAGTCGGCGAACGCGAAGCCGGCCTGGGCCAGCGTCAGGACGACCGTGCCGGTGAGCAGCACCGCGCGCGACCCGAACCGGTCGACGAGCAGCCCCACCGGAATCTGCATCGCGGCGTAGACCAGCAACTGCAGCATCGTGAACGTCGCGAGCTGTGCGGCGGAGATGTCGAACCGGTCGGCGGCGACGAGCCCGGCTACGGCGAGGGAGGAGCGGTGGAAGACGGCGACAAAGTACGTGGCGAGGCCGACGAACCAAACGATCCAGGCACCTCGCGCCGGATGTGACACAGAGCGTCCTTTCCTGTTCGCAGAGGGTGGGTGCTTCTCACACTGCGCCTTCCGGATCGGTCGCCCGGGTGCGCCCCCCAACCATTCGGGTGGCCTGTTTGTCGCGCGTCACACTTTTCGCGGCGATCACCGCCGCGGCCGACAACAGCGTGCCGAGCGCGACCGCCGCGACGAACGCGACGACGTGACCGGCGGTGAACAGCGCGAGGACCCCGCCGTGCGGTGCGTCGAGCGTCGTCTGGGTGCCCATCGCCAGAGCGCCGGCCGTCGCGGAGCCGAGCATCGCGGCGGGGACGACGCGGGCCGGGTCGGTGACGGCGTACGGAATGGCGCCCTCGGTGACGAACAGGGCGCCGAGTGTGGACGCGGTCGGGGCGTGAGCGCGCTCGGCGTCGGTGAACAGGCGGGGGCGGAGGTGGGTGGCGAGCGCCATCGCGAGCGGCGCGCTCATCCCGGCCGCCATCACCGCCGCCATCGCGGCCCCCGGGTGCGCCGCCGCAGCGGCCGGTGCGGAATCGGCCAGCCGGTCGCCGGTCAGGGGCGTCAGGGTCGTCAGGGTCGCGGGGAGCGACCCGGCGGCGACTGGGTCGTGTACGAGACCGGCGGCGGCGAACGTGTACGCGACCTTGTTGACCGGGCCGCCGAGGTCGATCGCGATCATCGCGCCGAGGATCGCCCCGAGCAGGATCGCGGACGAGCCGTCCAGGCCGCCGAGCCATCCGGTGAGGATCGTGGTGACTCGCGCGAGCGGTGGCCCGAGGAGACCGAGCATCAAGCCGGCCGCGAGCAGCGTCGCGACGACCGGCAGACCGATGATCGTCCACGGGCCGTGCACGACGTCCGGGCAGCGGATCCGGCCGAGAAGGTATGCCGCCAGCCCGGCGACGAGACCGCCGAGCAGTCCGCCGAGGTAGCCGGCGCCGATCGCCGCGGCCGCGACGCCGGTCGTGAGCCCGGGGACGAGGCCGGGACGTCCGGCGAGCGCGTACGCCACTGCGGCGGCCAGTACCGGGGTGAGCAGGCCGAACGCGAACGCCCCGACGGAGAAGGCGAGTGCGCCGGCGTCACCGGCTAGCAGCAGGCCGAGGGCCTGGAGCAGCCCTCCGGCCGCGACGAACGGGATCGTGTAGCTGACTCCGACGAGCAGCGCTCGCCGGATCGGGAGACTGATCATGGGGCCTCTTCCAAGGAATGCCGAGGTCACGGGACGAGGGCTTCCAGCCCCGGATACGGCCGCACGGCCGGAGCCGGAGCCGGAGCCGGGGCCTTGGCCAGGGCCGGGGCCTTGGCCGGGGCTGGGGCCAAGGCCTGCGCCGGGGCCTGCGCCGGAGCCTGCGCCGGGTCCGGGGCCTTGGCCGGGGCCGGGGCCGGGGCCGGGGCCTGCGCCGGGTCCGGGGCCTTGGCCGGGGCCGGGGCCGGGGCCGGGGCCTGCGCCGGGTCCGGGGCCTTGGCCGGGGCCGGGGCCGGGGCCTGCGCTGGTGCCGCGCCGCGTAGGGGCTTGGCCTGGTCGGTGAGGACCGCATGGTCGGTGTGATCGAGCAGGAGCGCGAGGTCGCCGACCGCCGCGCCCAGGCGGTCGGCGGTCACCGCCACCCCCGCGCGGGCACGCGACCGCAGCGCGGCCGCGACCGTCGTCGCGTCCGGCAGCTCGACCGCCACGACGACGCACAGCGCCGCGGCGACCAGCGCCAGCGCGGTGATCGCCGAGAGCGCGGCCGGGAGCCCGGCATGCGCGGCGAGGAATCCCACGACGGGCGGACCGCCGAGCAGCCCGCTGTACCCGACCGTCGAGGCGAGCGCGACGCCACGGGGCCCGGCGACGAGCCCCGCGCGTCCGATGACGAGCGGGAACACGTTCGCGAGGCCGAGCCCGACGAGGACGAAGCCGCCGATCGCGAGCGCCGGATCGGGCGAGTGCGCGGCTGCGGTGGCGCCGATCCCGGCCACCACCGACCCGACCACGAGGACCCGGGTGTCGCCGTACCGCACCACCCAGCGTGCCCCGGCGAGCCGCCCGCACCCCATCGCGAGGCAGAACGCGGCGTACCCACCGGCGGCCAGCGCCGGGCCGGCGTGCAGGGTCTCGCGGAGGTGCAGCGCTCCCCAGTCCGACAGCGCGCCCTCGGCGAACGCGGTGCTGCCCGCGATGGTCCCGAGCAACACGAGCAGGACGATCGGCCCGCGGGAGGACGGTTCGCGCTCTGCGGGCGGCTCGGAGCCGCTCGACGTCCCGGCCGAGTCCATGCCGGCCAGCACCGGCGCTAGCCCGGCGGCGAGCGTGACGCCCACCGCCGCGACCAGGACGAAGTGGACCGGCACCGACAACACCGCGGACGCCAGCCCGCCGAGCAACGCCCCGGCGAGGCCGCCGAAGCTGAACCCGGCATGCAGCGCGGACATCACCGGGCGACGCTGGGTTTGTCCGAGGTGGACGCCGAGGCTGTTCGCGGCGACGTTCGCGGCGCCGGTGCCGGCGCCGAACACGCCCAGGGCGACGCCCAGCGGCGCCAGTCCGGTGCAGAGCCCCGGAAGCACCAGGGAGACGGCGGTCAGCGCGGCAGCGACCGCGCTCACCCGTCCGGCCCCGTATCGGGCGCACCAGCGTCCGGTGAGACGCATGCTGACCAGCGCTCCGAGCGAGAGGCAGAACAGCGCGGAGCCCAACGCGGCGTGCGTCGTGCCGACCCGGTCGCTGACGTCCGGGATGCGGGCTGCCCAGGTGCCGAACACGGCACCGTCCAGGGCGAAGATCGTGGCGACGGCGGCGAACTGCCGACGTGGCGAAGGCGTACGGACACGCGGTACGGGCACGCGGAACCGCACTGCCGGCACGGCAGCGGTCACGGTCGGAATTCCCTTCGGACTGCGCCGCGCGAGTGTGCGGCGGCGCGGGCCCCGGGCGCGGTGGCCACGGCGTCAGGGCGGCGCTCGGCGGCGCGGCTCCTGGCTCGGCGGGGCGGTCAGCCGGACGTCTGCGTCCGAGCTCTGGCAGGTGTCGAGATCGCTTCTGACACGATCAAGACTGCGGCGGTAACCACCAGCAGTCAAATCTGTGCGGTGTGTACTGAATCACCGGCGGTAACCCTCAAGTCCTCGCCGGAGCGCGAGACGGCCGTTAGGTGCGGACTCGGTGGCGTTCGGGGTAGGCCGCGTCGAGTTCGGCGCGGGTCGGGCACGTCGCCGAGCCGACGTGCCGCACCGACACCGCGGCCGCGTGGACGGCGTCCACGAGTACGTCGTCCACCGGGTGACCGGTCACCAGGCCGGCGAGCAGCACCCCGGTATGGGCGTCACCGGCGCCGGTCGTGTCGACGGCCGGGACCACCGGGGCAGGAACCGCGACCACGCGGTCGCCGAGCGGCCCACCGGACGCCACGCAGCCGTCCGCACCCTCACGGACGATCGTCAGCGCGGCGGGCACGAGCGGGCGGACGGCCGCGAGCAGGTCCGCACCCGCCGACGCGGCACCGCTGAGCAGCCGCGCCTCCCGCTGGTTGAGCGTCAGGATGTCGAGCCGGGGCAGCACGCGGCGCAGGCGCTCCGGCGGGATCTCGGCGACCAGCGGCCCCGGGTCCAGCGTCACCAGGACGCCGTCCGGCAGGCCGGTGAGCCAGCCGGCGAGCACCGGCCCGCTCCCGGGGTAGGCCAGGTCGTATCCGGACACGACGACGGCGTCGCCGGGGAGCGGTGTGATCGCGGCCAGGTCGTCGTCGGTGACCGCGGCCTCGACGCCCGCCATCGTGACGAACGTCCGCTCGCCGTCCGGTTCGACCAGCGCCACCGTGAAGCCGGAGTCGCCGGTTCGTGGCGCGGCGGTCCACGCGACGCCCTCCGTGGCCAGCGCGGCCCGGATCACGTCGCCGTAGCGACCGCCGCCGTACGGTGCCGCGTAGACGCTGCGGACGCCCTGCCGAGCAACCGCCGCGACCAGGTTGAATCCGCCACCCGCGTGGGTGCGCGACGCGGTGGCGAGGACGTCGCCACCGCGTTCGGGCAAGCTCGGCACCTCGATCGCGACGTCGACGAGGATGCTCTCCAGCGAGTAGACGGTCGGCACGCGCCCCAACCTATCGGGGCGCGCTCCCCGCGCCGGTCTTTACGCGGCTCCTTACGCCGCTACGCGCACCGGACGGGTACCGAGACGCACCGGAACCCGCTCACCGCTGCGCACCGCCTCGACCCCGGCCTCGCACACCGCGACCGCGGCATACCCGTCCCAGGTCCCCGGCCCGTCGATCGTGCCGTGCCGCGCGGCCTGCACCCAGCGGTGCAACTCGGTGTCGTACGCGGCGGCGAACCGCTCCACGAAACCACCGGCCAGCTGCCCGCCCCAGGCGCCACCCGCACGCCGGACCAGCAGACCCTGGTCGAGCCCGATCATCGCGCTGCCGTGCTCGGCGACCAGCTCGGTCCGGACCTCGTAGGCCACCCCGGTACGGACGAAGATCTCGACATCGACCAGCCGGCCGGACGCGGTCTCCATCAGCACGAGCATCGGGTCACTCACGCCCGTCGGCGCCAGCGACGTGGCCTGCGGGCGCTTCACCGACACCGCGACGATCTCCTCACCGAGGAGGAAGCGGGCGACGTCGGCCTCATGCACGACCGAGTCCCGCATCATCATCTCGGAGTCGAACGTGTCGGTCTGCGCGGGATTGCGGTGGACGCAGTGCAGCAGCAGCGGCGCCCCGAGCTCACCCGAGGCCACGAGCGCGCGCAGCCCGGCGTACTCGGCGTCGAACCGCCGCATGAAACCGAGCTGCACCAGGGGCGCGTCCAGCTCGGCCTCGCGTTGGACGATCCGGTACGCGGTCGCGATGTCGGTGGTCAGCGGCTTCTCGCAGAGCACCGGGATGCGCCGGTCCAGGCAGGCCAGCACCTGCGCCTCGTGCGCGGGCCCCGGCGACGCGATCACGACCGCGTCCACGTCGTCGGCGGCGATCGCGGCGAACGGATCGGCCTCCACCCGGGCGTCCACGGACTTGGCGACGCGCTCGGCGCGCGCGGTGTCGGCGTCGCTGACCACGGTGACGCGGGCGTGCGAGATCCGCCCGGCCAGCGCCTCGGCGTGGTAGCTGCCCATCACCCCGACGCCGAGCACGGCGACCCGCAGGGCGCTCACGACGGGCTCCCGAGCGAGATCGGCGCTCCGCTGCAACCGGCCAGGTAGGTGTGGGTGCGGCGCGCGATCGGCAGCGGTCGCTCCGGCTCGCAGGGGTACATGTCCTGCTCGACGATCGCGTACAGGTCGCGGTCGAGCGTCCCGACCGCGTCGAGCACCGCGCCCAGATCGGGGACGCCGTTCGGCGGCTCACACATCACGCCCCGCCGCACGGCCTCCGGGAACACCAGATCCTCGGCCTCCACCTGCTTCGCGATCTCCGGGTCGACCTGCTTGAGGTGCAGGTACCCGATGCGCTCCGGATAGCGCCGGATCAGCTCCAGGCTGTCGCCGCCGTAGTAGGCCACGTGCCCGGTGTCCAGGCAGAGGTTCACGTACCGCGGGTCGGTGTCGGCGAGGAACCGCTCGATGTCCCGCTGGTAGCCGACGTGGCTGTCGGCGTGCGAGTGGAACTGGACGTGCAGCCCGTACTCCTCCAGGATCCGGCGGCCGAGTTCGTCGGTGTCGGTCGTGAGCTTCCGCCACTGCTCGGCGGTGAGCGTCGGACTCTCCAGGTTCTCGCCGGTCTTGTGGTGCCGGTAGAGGTCCGGGATGACGACGATGTGCTGCCCGCCGACCGCCCTGGTGAGCGACGCGACGTCGGTGACCTGCTGCCACACCGCGTCCCAGGAGTCCGGGCGGTGCAGCGCGGAGAACACCGTGCCCGCCGAGACCCGCAGCCCGTGGGCCTCCAGAGCCTCCTGCAGCGCGACCGGGTCCTTCGGCAGGTAGCCGTACGGTCCTAATTCGATCCAGTCGTAGCCGGCGGCTTTCACCTCGGTGAAGAAGCGATCGGCCGGGGTCTGTGCCGGGTCGTCGGCGAACCAGACGCCCCAGGAGTCAGGAGCAGAACCTATCGTGATCATGAGGCGGCCTCCGGAGTGAGCATCGTAGGGAGGTCTAGCGACCGAGGAGCGGAGCGCAGGGGGCTGCCGGGAGGTAGAGCGATCATGAGAGGTCCTTCGAGGGCCGCAGGTACGGGCGCTGAGTGGCCTTGTGCTCGGTGTAGGTCTGATAAGCGGTGCGGGTCGACTCCAGTGACGAGACCTCGCTGACCGGGACGTCCCACCAGGACTCGGAGTCCGGGGCGCCGCCCGCCAACGGGTCGGTCTCCACGTGGATGACCGTGCTGGCCGGGGACGCCTTCGCGGCGGCGATCGCGTCGGCCAGCCCGGCGCGATCGGTGACCCGGACGACGTCGACGCCGAGGCTGGCGGCGTTCGCGGCGAGGTCGATCGCGAGCAGGTCACCGTCGAGCCGGCCGGTCTTCGTGCGGTAGCGGTAGCGGGTGCCGAAGCGCTGCGAGCCGAGCGACTCCGACAGCGCCCCGATCGACGCGAAGCCGTAGTTCTGGACCAGAACGACGATGACCTTGAGGCCTTCTTGGAGTGCGGTGACCAGTTCGGTCGCCATCATCAAGTAGGACCCGTCCCCGACGAGCACGAACACGTCCCGGTCCGGGCAGGCCAGCGCCACCCCCAGGCCACCGGCGATCTCGTAGCCCATGCACGAGTAGCCGTACTCGACGTGGTAGCCCTTCGGGTCCCGCACCTGCCACAGTTTGTGCAGGTCACCGGGCATCGATCCGGCGGCGCACACGACGACGTCACGCGGGTCGGACAGGTCGTTCACAGCGCCGATGACCGCACTCTGCGTCAGCTCGTCGGCGTCGTAGGCCTGGCGCACGCGCGCGTTCCAGTCAGCGTCCAGCCGGGTGTACTGCTCCCGGTACTCCGGGTCGACCGCGTACCCCACGACCAGCGGCAACAGCGCGTCGAGCGTCTCCCGCGCGTCCGCGCGGACCGCGACACCCGCGTGTTTCACCGCGTCGATCGGCGCGACGTTCACGTTCACGAACCGGACGCCGTCCGCGGCGAACGCGGTGCGGCTGGCCGTCGTGAAGTCGGAGTACCGCGTTCCGATACCGATCACCAGGTCGGCGTCGCGGGCGATGGCGTTGGCGGCGGTCGTGCCGGTCGAGCCGATCGCGCCGAGGCACTGCTCGTGGTCGAACGGCAGTGCGCCCTTGCCGGCCTGGGTGAGCCCGACCGGGACCCCGGTGGCCGCGCAGAACCGGGCGAGCGCGTCGGAGGCACCGGAGTACCCGACCCCGCCGCCGGCCACGATCAGCGGGCGGCGTGCGCCGCGGATCAGCGTCGCCACGTCGTCCAAATCGGCTTGTTCGGGTAGTGGGCGAGCCACCCGCCACACGCGGCGGGCGAAGAACTCGACCGGCCAGTCGTAGGCCTGCGCCTGGACGTCCTGCGGGAAGCAGACCGTGACCGCGCCGGTCTCGGCCGGGTCGGTGAGCACGCGCATCGCGGACAGCAGCGCGCTCGGGAGCTGCTCCGGGCGGTGCACCCGGTCGAAGTACTTCGAGACCGGCCGGAACGCGTCGTTGACCGTGACGTCGCCGGACCAGGGAACCTCGAGCTCCTGCAGCAGCGGGGCGGCGGAGCGGTCGGCGAACGTGTCGGCGGGCAGCAGCAGCACCGGCAGCCGGTTGACGGTCGCCAGCGCGGCGCCGGTGACCATGTTCGTCGCGCCGGGGCCGATGCTCGTGCTGACCGCGTAGGTCTGCAGCCGGTCCTTCATCCGGGCATACGCGACCGCGGTGTGCACCATCGCCTGTTCGTTGCGCCCGAGGATGTACGGGAGCTGCTCCGGATCGTCGAGTTCGGCTTGGAGCAGCGCCTGGCCGAGCCCGGCCACGTTGCCGTGGCCGAAGATGCCGAAGCACCCGGCGATCAGCCGCTGCTGCACGCCGTCGCGTTCGGAGTACTGGACGCTGAGGAACCGCACGGTCGCCTGGGCGACCGTTAGCCGAATCGTCCCGCTCGTCTCGCTCATCGCCTGCCCTCCAGCCGGGGGTCGATGGGTTGGTCGGTCCAGGTTCCGCGAACCCAGGCGTGGTCCGGGTGGTCGGAGATCAGCCAGGCGCGCTCGGCGCCGGGACCGGCCATGACGTTGAGGTAGTACATGTCGAATCCGGGCGCCGCGATGCACGGGCCGTGCCAGCCGTACGGCACCAGCGCGACGTCGCGGTCGCGGACCTCGGCCAGGACGTCGATCTCGCCGCGCGCCGAGGTGCTCGTGCGGTGGTAACCGAAGCCGGGTTCGCCGGCCGGCCCCGACCCGATCTCGAAGTAGTAGATCTCCTCGAGTTCGGACTCGGTGTCGGTCGCCTCGTCGTGCTTGTGCGCGGGGTAGCTGGACCAGTTGCCGGCCGGGGTGAGCACCTCGCAGGCGATCAGGGCCCCGGTCTCGAACGCGCCGACCGTGCCGAAGTTGCGTACCAGGCGGCTCGCGTTGCCCGCACCGCGCAACTCGACGGGAACAGCGTCCGCGGGCCCGTACCGGAACGGCAGCACCCGCTCGGTGCGCGCCCCACACAGCGCGACCCGCGCCGTGGCGTCCGCATGCAGGTGCGCAGACGTGTTGATCGGCAGGTAGGCGAAGTCGCTCGGGCCCGCGAACACGTCCGAGCGCCCCTCGAGTCGGAACGACTCGTCGCCGACCGTGACGGTCAGACCGCCCGCGAGCGGAACCACCAGCATCTCTTCCGGCCCGGTCGTGATCTCCCGGGACGAGTCGAGCGTGAGCACCCGCAGCGACGAGTACCCCCACCCCGCGTTCTGCGGTGTGACGACCACGTCGAACCCGTCGGCCGCGGCCGACCCCGCCGGACGGAACCAGTCGTTCATGCCGCCGCCCGCACCAGCGAGACCGCGGTGTCGACCGCGGCGACCACGTCGTCGTCGGGCGGGTACAGCAGCGCCCGCCCCACGACCAGACCGCGTACCGACGGCAGTGCGAGCGCCTTCGCCCACTCCGCGTACGTCTCGTCGGGGTGCCCGGTCGGGTCGCCGCCGAGCAGCAGCGTCGGCAGCGTGGTCGCGGTCATCACCCGGGCCATGTCCTTGACCACCGGCAGCTTCATCCAGGTGTAGGCGCTGGACGCGCCGAGCCCCTGGGCGATGTGCACGGCCCGGATCACCGCGTCGGGGGAGAGGTCGTTGACGACCTTGCCGTCGACCCGCCGGGACAGGAACGGCTCGACCATCGCGAGCAGCCCGGCGCGGCTCAGGTCGGTGATCGCCCGGGCGCAGGACTCCAGCGTGGTGACCGAGGCTGCGTCGTCCAGGTCGACGCGCAGCAGCATCTTCGCGCCGTTGAACCCGGCGTCGATCGTGCCCTGGACGTCGTAGGCGGTCATCCGGTCGTCGAGCTCGAACGCGCTTCCGGCCAGCCCGCCGCGGTTCATCGACGCGACGACGACCTTGTCCTCGAGCGCGCCGAGCAGCAGCAGGTCCTCGAGCACGTCCGCGGTGGCGAGCAGCCCGTCGACGCCGGGCCGGTCGATCGCGGTGCGTAATCGCGCCAGCATGTCGGCGCGGTCGGCCATCGCGTCCGCCCGCCCACGCACCGCCAGCGCACCCCGCGCCGGGTGGTCGCAGGCGACCAGCATCAGGCGGCCGTCGGCGGGCAGCGTCGCGCGCTTGCGGCGGGCGGCCAGCAGAGCAGCGACCCGGCCCGGCTCGCGGGCGCGGATCTCGGTCACCTCGGCCAGGCTGTCAGCGAAAGCGCTTCGGGCCATGCTGCCTCCGTCGCGGTCGACGGCACCGCGGGGCGTCGGTGCCGCTGAGAACGCTAGGACGGAGCCCTGAATCGCGTCAAGACTTTGTCAGGACATTAAGTCAACGGTCCACCAGCGTGGACTCGAATGAGTAACGATCGGGGCGGTACGCATGGGTGCCGTACTCGACCGCGCGGCCGGCGTCGTCGTAGGTCGTGCGCTCCATCGTGAGTAGCGGCGCACCCTCGGACTCGCCGAGCATCCGCGCCTCGGCGGCCTCGGCGCGGCGGGCGCTGATCCGCTGCCTGCCCACCCGCATCACCACGCCGGCCCGGCGCATCGCCTCGTACAGCCCGGTCTCGCCGAGGTCGACCGCCGCCAGGTCGACGACGTCGGTCGGCAGGTAGTTCGTCATGTGCGCGAGCGGGTCGGAGCCGACCGAGCGCAGCCGTTCCAAGTACCAGACCTGGGCGTCGTCGGCCAGGCGCAGCTCCGCCCGCACCTGGTCGTCCGGGTAGACGACGTCCATCTTCAGCACGACCGTCCGCGGCCGCTGGCCGGCCTTCATCAGGTCGTCGTAGAGGCTGGTCAGCCCCAGCGGGCGATGCACCCGGCCGGCCACGACCTGGGTGCCGACACCGCGCTTGCGCACCAGCAGTCCCTTGTCGACCAGCACCTGGATGGCCTGGCGCATGGTAGGACGGGACAGTCCGAGGTCGGCGGCGAGCGCCACTTCGTTGCCGATCCGCTCACCGGCCCCCAGCGTGCCGGTGAGGATCGCCTCTTCGAGCTGCTCGGCGACCTGGAAGTAGAGCGGGACCGGGCTGCTCCGGTCGAGCGTGATGTGGGTGTGCGGGTGCATTGCGCCTCTCCCGTGATCACCGGTCACAGATCGAGCGTAACGGGTTGTCAATATGTCCGGACAAACTCTTGACACCGTCTGTGGTGTCTACCACACTCAGCCAACGATCGGCCCCGAAGCCCGCATCGGAGCCCCGGAGTATCGCGAACACGCGAACAACGCGCCCCAGGAGAACTCAATGAAGAAGTTCGCCGTCGCCGGAGTGATCGTCGGCCTGTTCCTCGCCGTCGCCGGGTGCAGTGGCACCGGCCAGGAGGAAGGCCCTGACGAAGCGAGCGACTTAGACCTGACGTATGCGGTCGTCACGCACGGCGCCCCCGGTGACGCGTTCTGGGACCGGGTGAAGTCCGGTGCCGAACGTGCCGGAAAGGACTACGGGGTGAAGGTCGAGTACTCCTCCGACCCCGACCCGGCCAAGCAGTCCCAGCTCATCGACGGTGCGGTCGCCGACAAGGTCGACGGCGTCATCGTCTCGATGGCCAACCCCGACGGCCTCGAGCAGTCCGTGAAGAACGCGGTCGCCGCGGGCGTCCCGGTGATCACGATCAACTCTGGCATCGAGAAGTGGCAGGAGTTCGGCGCGCTGACCCACATCGGACAGAGCGAGCAGATCGCGGGCGCCGCGGTCGGCACCCGGCTCAAGGCCGCCGGCTGGAAGAACGCGCTGTGCGTGATCCAGGAGGCGGGCAACGTCGGTCTGGAGGAGCGCTGCAAGGCGGTCACCTCCACGATGGGCGGCAAGGTGACGAACCTGCAGGTCGACGGCACCGACGACAACGCGGTCCAGGCGACGATCACGTCCAAGCTGCAGGCCGACAAGACCATCGACGGCGTCCTCACGCTCGGCGGCCAGTACGCGATCGACGCGGTCGCCGCGGTGGAGCAGTCGGGTAGCTCGGCCAAGGTCGCCACGTTCGACCTCTCGCAGGACGTCATCACGAACATCAAGTCCGGCAAGATCGAGTTCGCGGTCGACCAGCAGCCGTTCGTGCAGGGCTACGCGGCGGTCACCGCGCTGTACCTGAAGAGCATCAACGGCAACGACTTCGGTGGCGGCCAGCCGGTCTACTCCGGCCCGGCGTTCATCACCAAGGAGAACGCCGACGCGGTGGGCGAGTTCGCGGCCAAGGGAACCCGCTGACATGGCGACCGCCACCGTCGGCAAACCCGAACAGCGGGACGAGCGGGTCGCCGGTAATTCGGCCCTCGGCAAGGTGCTCAAGCGGCCGGAAGTCGGCGCGCTGATCGCTGCCGTCGCGGTGTTCGTGTTCTTCGCGGTCATCACCGACACGTTCGCGACCGCGAGCGGCGCGAGCACCTGGTTACGGTCGGCATCGACGATCGGCATCATGGCGGTGGCGGTCGCACTCCTGATGATCGGCGGGGAGTTCGACCTCTCCGCCGGGGCGATGACCGGGTTCACCGGGCTCGCGGTCGGCGTCATGACCACCCAGTGGGGCCTGAACATCTGGGCCGCGATGCTGGTCGCGCTGGTACTGGCGCTGTCGGTCGGGTTCGTCAACGGCGTGCTCGTGATGCGGACCGGCCTGCCGAGCTTCATCGTCACGCTCGGGACGTTCTTCGTCCTGCAGGGCATCGACCTGGCGCTGGTCAAGGTGATCATCGGCCAGGTCGCGATCCAGGGCATGACCGACGTGCCGTTCTACGACCAGCCGCACGCGGTGTTCGGCTCGAACATCGAGATCGCGGGCGGCCGGGTCTACGCGTCGGTGTTCTGGTGGATCCTGGTCACCGCGCTCGCGACCTGGGTGCTGCTCAAGACCCGGGTCGGCAACTGGATCTTCGCGGTCGGCGGCGCCCAGACCTCCGCCCGCCAGGTCGGGGTGCCGGTCGCCCGCACCAAGGTCGGGCTGTTCATGACCAGCGCGGGCGCCGGCTGGCTGGTGGGCATGCTGCTGCTGTTCACCACGTCCACCGTGCAGAGCAACACCGGCGTCGGCCAGGAGTTCATCTACATCATCTGCGCGGTCGTCGGCGGGTGCCTGCTCACCGGCGGTTACGGGTCGGCGGTCGGGGCGGCGCTCGGCGCGCTGATCTACGGCATGGCCAACCAGGGCATCGTCTACGCGGGCTGGGACAACAACTGGCTCAAGGCGTTCCTCGGCGTGATGCTGCTGGGCGCGGTGCTCCTCAACGAAGCGGTACGCAGGCGAGCGGAGCGATCCCGATGACCACGCCCATCATCGAAGTCACCGACATCGGCAAGCGGTACGGCAACATCATCGCGTTGGCCGACGTCACCACCGCCGTGCACCCCGGCGAGGTCACCTGCGTCCTCGGCGACAACGGCGCGGGCAAGTCGACGTTCATCAAGATCCTCGCCGGAGCCCACGAGCACACCGACGGCCGGCTGGCCGTCGACGGCGAAGAGCGCCACTTCTCCAGCCCGCGCGAGGCGCTGGCGCTCGGCATCGCCACGGTCTACCAGGACCTCGCGGTGGTGCCGCTGATGCCGGTCTGGCGCAACTTCTTCCTCGGCTCCGAGCCCACCAAGGGCCGGGGGCCGTGGAAGCGGCTGGACGTCGACTTCATGAAGCGCACGACGAAGTCCGAGCTGTCGCAGATGGGCATCGACCTGCGCGACGTCGACCAGCCGATCGGCACGCTCTCCGGTGGCGAGCGGCAGTGCGTCGCGATCGCCCGTGCCGTGTACTTCGGGGCGCGGGTGCTGATCCTGGACGAGCCGACCGCCGCGCTCGGCGTCAAGCAGTCCGGCGTCGTGCTGCGGTACATCGCCCGGGCGCGTGACCGCGGGCTCGGCGTCGTCTTCATCACGCACAACCCGCATCACGCGTATCCGGTCGGCGACCGGTTCATGCTGCTGCGCCGCGGCCGCAGCATGGGCGACTACCCGAAGACCGAGATGTCGCTGCACGAGCTGACCGCGGCGATGGCCGGCGGCTCCGAGCTGGAGGCGCTCAGCCACGAACTGGCGGAAGAACTCGGGCGCGATTCCGAGGTCGCGAAGGCGCTGGAGTCCGAGGTGAAGGAACTCCGTACGTGACTGACGAACTCCGGGTTGCCGTGGTCGGGCTCGGGTGGATGGGACAGGTGCACGCCCGGGCCTGGACCCGGTTACCGCAGCACTACCCCGACCTCGGCCTGCGGCCTCGGTTGGTCGCGGCCGCCGATCCGGTTCCGTCGCTGCGGGCGCTGGCCTCGTCCTACGGCTTCGACGATTTTGTGGACGACTGGCGCGTGCTGGTCGCCCGGAACGACCTCGACGTCGTCTCGGTGACCGGCCCCAACCACGTGCATCGGGACGTCGGGGTCGCGGTCGCCCGGGCCGGCAAGCATCTCTGGATCGAGAAGCCCGCCGGGCGCAACGCCGCCGAGACCGCCGAGATCGCGGCCGCCGTGGAGGCGGCCGGGGTGTGCTCGGCGGCGGGCTTCAACTACCGCAACGCGCCGGCGGTGTCGCTCGCGCGGTCGCTGGTGGCCGACGGGCGGCTCGGCCGGGTGGAGCAGGTGGACGTCCGGTTCCTCGCCGACTACTCCGCCCACCCGCAGGGCGCGCTGTCGTGGCGGTTCTTCACCGAGACGGCGGGCAGCGGGGTCCTCGGCGATCTGGTGTGCCACGGGACGGACCTGGCCCGGTACGTGGTCGGAGAGCTCACCGAGCTGGTCGCGGACGAGGGGCGGTTCATCGCGTCGAGGCCGAAGCCCGCCGCGGCCGGGTCCCATTTCGCGCGGGGGACCGGGCCGCACGGGCCGGTGGAGAACGAGGACTACATCGGGGCGCTGCTGCGCTTCGCGTCCGGGGCCAGGGGGACGCTGACGGCGTCGCGCGTGGCCGTGGGCGAGCAGAGCGCCTACGAGATCGTCGTGCACGGCGATCGCGGCGCGGTGGCTTGGGATTTCCGACGGATGGGGGAGCTGCGGGTGTGCCTCGACCAGGACTACCAGGACGCGTCCTGGTCGACCGTGCTGGTGGGCCGCGACGCGGGGGAGCTGGCGCGGTTCCAGCCCGCGGCCGGGAACGCGATGGGGTACGACGACCTGAAGGTGATCGAGGCGCATCGGCTCGCGACGTCGATCGTCGGCGGCGTGCAGGTCGGCGCGACGATCGCTGACGCGCTGGTGGCGGCGCGCACGGTCGAGGCGATGGCGACGTCGATCGCCGAACGCCGCTGGGTGACGCTGTGACCGCGGGCGCGGCGGGCCTCGCCGCCGAGCCAGCCGGGCCGGGGCAGTCGACCGGGCCGGTGAGGCCGGTGCGGGTCGGGTTGATCGGGGCCGGGCGGATCGGGGCGTCGCACGCCGCGATCCTCGCCCGGCGGGTGGCGACCGTGGAGCTGGCCGGGGTCGCGGATGCGGTGCCGGCCGCTGCGTCCCGGCTCGCCGCGCAACTGGGCGTCAAGGCGTTCGGTTCTCCCGCCGAGCTGATCGGTTCCGACGAGGTCGAGGCCGTGGTGATCGCGGCGTCCAGCACCGCGCACTGCGAGCTGATCGTCGCGGCGGCGGGCGCGGGCAAGGCGATCTTCTGCGAGAAGCCGATGTCGATGACGCTCGAGGAGGCCGACCGCGCGCTGGCCGCCGCTGCGGACGTGCCGCTGCAGGTCGGCTTCAACCGGCGGTTCGATGCCGGGTTCGCGGCCGCCCGCCACGTGGTGGCCACCGGCGGGGTGGGCACGCCCCAGCTGCTGCGTTCGCTGACCCGCGACCCCGGGCTCGCGAACCCCGGCGCGGTGCCGCCGTGGACGATCTTCACCCAGACGCTGATCCACGACTTCGACACGCTGCTCTGGTTCAACCCGGACGCCGAGGTCGTCGAGGTGTACGCGACCGCCGACGCACTGGTGGCGCCGGAGTACAAGTCGGCGGGCCTGCTCGACACCGCGGTCACCGTGCTGACGTTCGACAACGGCGCCAGGGCGGTCGCGGAGGCGAGCTTCTCCGCGACCTACGGCTACGACGTCCGGGCCGAGGTGTTCGGGTCGGCGGGGATGGTCACCGTGGGCGATCAGGCCGCCTCGTCCCTGACCCACTTCGGACCGGACGGGCGTCGAGTGAACACCGTCCGGGGCGACGTCGAGCTGTTCCTCGACGCGTACACGGCCGAGTTCGCCGAGTTCGCGAACGCCGTCCGGGCCGGCCGGGAGCCGGCGGTCACCGGCCGGGACGCCCGCCGTGCGCTCGCGGTGGCGCTGGCGTGCGTCGAGTCGGTGACGACGAACCGGCCGGTGACGCTGTGACGTTCACCCTCGCGGTCTGCGCCGAAATGGTCTTCCGCGACCGCCCGATCGCCGACCGCGCGACCGAGCTGCACGAACGCGGCTTCGCGGTGGAGATCTGGGACTGGACGACGAAGGACCTGGACGCGCTGGCCGCGACCGGCGCGCGATTCACGTCGATGACCGGGTACGTGCGGGGCGAACTCGTCGACCGGGACGGCGCGGAGGAGCTGCTGCGTACCGCCGCCGAATCGGTGGGGGCCTCGCGTCGCCTGGGTCGTCCGAACCTGAACCTGCACGGCACCGGGCTGGACCCGAACGGACTGCCGGTCCGGCCGGCCGAGGATCTGACCGGGCCGGACTGGGTTGCGGCGGTGGACACGCTGCGCCGGATCGCCGACCTGGGCGCCGAGCACGACGTCGTCTTCACGCTGGAGAACCTGAACACCGCGGTCGACCACCCGGGCACGCCGTTCGCCCGTGCGGCGGACACGCTGGCGCTGGTGCAGGCCGTGGACAGCCCTTACCTGCGGCTGAACCTGGACCTCTACCACGCCCAGATCGGCGAGGGGAACCTCGTCGAGCTGACCAGGCGCTGCCTGCCGTGGGTGGGGGAGATCCAGGTCGCCGACGTCCCCGGCCGGTGCGAACCGGGCACCGGCGAGATCCACTACCCGGCGGTGGCGCGGGCTCTCGCCGCGTCCGGGTACTCCGGCGTCGTCGGCATGGAGGCCTGGGCGAGCGGCGACCCCGACCTGGCCGTCCGCCGCTTCCGGGAGGTTTTTGGGGTGTGACTCGCGCGTCACGTTTTCGGCTGAACTTATGGCACCGGGTGCCGTAATGGCCGTACGGTAGGGCATCACCCCCGGCGCGGACATCGATGCCGCGTCCCCGAGTCGAGAGCCGAACAGACATGGCGAGTACCAGGGATTGGTTTGAGACCGTCGCGGAAGCCCAGCGGCGGGCGAAGAAGCGGCTCCCGAAGGCCGTCTATCTCGCACTCTTAGCCGGGTCCGAGGCCGGCGCGACGATGGACGACAACATCGCCGCGTTCCGCGAGCTCGGGTTCCGGCCGCGCATCGCCGACCTGCCCGCCGCCCGCGAGCTCTCCACCACGGTCATGGGCCAGGAGATCGCGTTCCCGGTGCTGATCTCGCCGACCGGTGTCCAGGCCGTCGACCCGGCCGGCGAGGTCGCGGTCGCGAAGGCGTCCCACCAGCTCGGCACCGCGATGGGCCTGTCGTCGTTCGCGTCGAAGCCGATCGAGGCCGTGATCAAGGAGAACGAGAAGCTCTTCTTCCAGTCGTACTGGGTCGGCGACCGCGACACGATGCTCGCCCGCGCCGAGCGTGCCCGCGCGGCCGGTGCCAAGGGTCTGATCGTCACGCTGGACTGGATCTTCGACTCGCGTCGTGACTGGGGCAGCCCGTTCATCCCCGAGCGGATCAACTTCGAGGCCGTCCGCAAGTACGCGCCGCAGGCGATCTTCAAGCCGGGCTGGCTGCTGCGCTGGGCCCGCAGCGGGCATCTGCCCGACCTCGGGGTCCCGAACCTGGTCGCGCCCGGCGAGGAGGTTCCGACGTTCTTCGGCGCGTACGGGCAGTGGATCCAGACCCCGTCGCCGACCTGGGAGGACCTGGCCTGGCTGCGCGAGCAGTGGGGCGGCCCGTTCATGGTCAAGGGCATCACGCACCCGGACGACGCCCGCCGCGCCGTCGACATCGGCGCCACCGCGATCTCGGTGTCCAACCACGGCGGCAACAACCTCGACTCGACGCCGGCCACGATCCGGCTGCTGCCGAGCGTCGTCGACGCGGTCGGTGACCAGATCGAGGTGCTGCTCGACGGCGGCGTCCGCCGGGGCAGCGACGTCGTCAAGGCGCTGGCGCTCGGCGCCCGCGCGGTGCTGATCGGCCGCGCGTACCTGTGGGGGATGGCCGCGAACGGCGAGAAGGGCGTGAACAACGTCCTGGTGATCCTGCGCGACGGCATCAGCGAGACCCTGTACGGCCTCGGCAAGTCGTCGATCCACCAGCTGACCCCGGACGACCTGCTGATCCCGGCAGACTTCACCCGCTCCGCGAAGTAGCCCGCTGTGCGAAGACCTGCGCGGGCCGTAGCCCACGCAGGTCTTCGCAACTGAGTCAGCGGCCGATCAGGCCGTGCGGGTCGAGGACGAACTTGCGGGCGACGCCGCTGTCGAACTCGGCGTAACCCCGAGGCGCCTCGGACAGCGGGATCACGGTCGCGTTCACGGCGTCGGCGATGTGCGCCCGGTCGGCCAGGATCGCCTGCATCAGCCGCCGGTGGTACCGCATCACCGGGCACTGGCCGGTGGTGAACGAGTGCGACTTCGCCCACCCGAGGCCGATCCTGATCGACAGTGAGCCTTCCTTGGCCGCGTCGTCCACCGCGCCCGGGTCGCCGGTCACGTACAGGCCGGGGATGCCGAGCCGCCCGGCGGCCCTGGTCACCTCCATGACCGAGTTCAGCACGGTCGCGGGTGCCTCGGCCGCCCCGGCGCCGTGCCCGCGGGCCTCGAACCCGACCGCGTCGATCGCGGCGTCGACCTCCGGTTCGCCGAGGAGCTGCTCCAGCCGCTCCGGGAGCGTGCCCTCCTCGGTGAGGTCCACGGTCTCGCAGCCGAAGCTGCGGGCCTGTTCCAGCCGCTCCTTGTTCAGGTCACCGACGACGACCACGGCCGCGCCGAGCAGCAGCGCGGAGTAGGCCGCCGCCAGCCCCACCGGTCCGGCGCCAGCGACGTAGACGGTGGAGCCGGTGGTGACACCGGCGGTGACCGCGCCGTGGTACCCGGTCGGGAAGATGTCCGACAGCATCGTCAGGTCGAGGATCTTCTCCATCGCCTGCGCCTTGTCGGGGAACCGCAGCAGGTTCCAGTCGGCGTACGGGACCATCACGTACTCGGCCTGGCCGCCGACCCAGCCGCCCATGTCGACGTAGCCGTACGCGGAGCCGGGCCGCTCCGGGTTGACGTTGAGGCACACCCCGGTGTGCCCTTCCTTGCACATCCGGCACCGGCCACAAGCGATGTTGAACGGTACCGAACAGAGGTCTCCGACCTTGATGAACTCGACGTCCCGCCCGGCTTCGACCACCTCGCCGGTGATCTCGTGGCCGAGCACCAGCCCGGCCGGAGCGGTGGTGCGCCCGCGAACCATGTGCTGGTCGGAACCGCAGATGTTGGTCGAGACGACCTTGAGGATCACGCCGTGGTCGCACTTGCGGCCCACGTTGGCGGGGTGGACGCCCGGGCCGTCCTTGAGGACGAGCCCGGGGTAGTCGATGGACTCGACCGTTACCCTTCCCGGTCCGAGATAGGCCACGGCCTGGTTGCCAGCCACGTTGCTGTCTCCCTTCGTCTCGTGTCCTGCCTTTCGCGATCATGCGCCTCGTCCGGGGCAGTTGGACGATTCCCACACAAAGCCGCATCGAGTTGACCGAACGGGCACCAGCGGTCGACCTTCCACAGAGGGCGGGCCGACATCCGTTGACGTGCAGTCTTATCCTGACAACCCACGGTGATCAGGGAGGACTGCCGTGACGGCTAACGGTGCCGACCCGTCGCCTGCGTCGGGCGGCGAACCGCGCCCCCCCCAGACCGATGACCGCGAGTCGGTCATCCCCTGGCCGGTGTACCTGGGGGCGTTCGTACTCGCGAGCTGTGCGATCGGTGGGGTGGCCGCGGCGACCGACACGCCGGACTCGGGTGTCGCGTGGCTGGTGCTCATCCTGGCCGCGATGCTGGGCGGCGTCCCCGCGACCGGGGCGACGTACGCGGCGCTGCGCCCACTCTTCAAGCAGTTGAAACCCGGGTGGAAGCTCCCGAAACTCCCGAAGCCGCGCGCGCAGCCGTCGTGGGTCTGGCGGTTCTTACTCCCCGGGCTCGGCGTGGTCGTCGCGTTGAGCGTCGCGGCCTCGATCCCGGGAGTCCGCGCCTACGTGGACTTCCAGCTGTACGGCTGCCGTCCGCCACCGCCGCTGCGCGTGCTGACGACGCCGGAGAGCCTGGAGGCGACCTCGGCGCTGGCCACCGCGTACGAGCGGGCCAGCGCGGCCGCGCGGAAGGGTTGCCGGGCCGCGGATCTGTACGTCTACGCGGCCGACCCGGCGGAGGTCCGCAGGACGCTCCTGTCCGGCTGGAGCCTCGGCGACATCGGTGACATCGGCCCGCGTCCGGACGTCTGGCTGCCGGACTCCATGGTGGAACCCGCCCGCGTGCGGGCGGAAGCGGACCGCACCGGCAGCAAATCGCCGGTCGACAGCACGCGGGCGCTCGCCACCACACCGGTGGTGCTCGGCATACCGGCCGAGCTGGCCGCCGAGGGTCCGGCCGGCCGGTGGACCGAGCGCACCTGGGCCGAGCTGCTGGCGGAGACCGACGAGGCGAAGCTCCCGATCGTCCGGCCGGACCCGACCGGTTCCGCGACCGGCGAGATCGCCACCGAGTTGATCTATCGCAGCCTGGAGAAGGCGAAAGCGCAGGCGAAGACCGAGATCGACCTGCGGGCGCTGGAGCGTCGGATCGGCCGTGACCTGGACAGCGGCAGTTACCCGATCGGGGACGCGTCGGCGCTGCTCTGCCGGCGCCGCACCGCGCCGTCGACCGACCGCAGCGCGGTCATCCTCACCGAGCAGCAACTCGTCCGATACAACCAGGGACTGCCGCTCGGGGACCGCTGCCCGACCCAGGCGAGGGAATCAGACATCCCGAAGCTGGTGGCCGTGTACCCGAGCGACACCGCCGGGCTGGACCACCCGTTCGTGTCGCTCCGGTGGCCGGACGGCACCGACCGGCAGACCCGTGCGGCGCGGGCGTGGGGCGACTGGCTGGGTACGGCCGAGGGACTCGACGCGCTGGCCGACCTCGGGTTACGTCCGGAGTCGGAGGCGAACGGCCCGGTCCCGGTCGTCGAACCACTGGTCACGCAGTGGGGTGCCAGGCCCGACGCGGTGTTCGTCCGCAAGAGCCCGCAGACCGCACACGTCGAGGACGCCAGGGAGAAGTATGCGCAGGCGAATCGGCCGGCGCGGACGCTGGTGCTGCTGGACGCGTCCGGGTCGATGAACACACTGGACAGCACCGGCCGATCGACCCGGTTCAACGCGGCGTCGGCCGCGTTACGGATCGCGTTCGGGCAGGTGGCCCAGCAGGACGAGGTCGGTCTCCGGACGTTCTCCTCAGACGGCGCGTCAGCGGACTTGATCGTGAAGATCGCCGTGCCCGCACGAAACAACGCGGCGGTCGTCGAGAAGGAGCTGAAGCGCATCCGCCCGAGCGACGGCACACCGCTCTACCGGGCCGTCGACGACGGTCTGACCGAACTGGGCGCCCCGGACCCGGATCGCGTGACGTCGCTCATCGTGATCACCGACGGTGAGAACACCGAACGCGGACCGAGGCCCGACGCGCTGAAGTCCGAGGCGATCGGGTCGAAGATTCGCGTCTCGGTGGTCGCGCTGGGCGAGGCGGACTGCGCGGGTCCGGCGTTGCACATGCTGGCGGACAATACCGGCGGCCGGTGCGTGGACGCCGAGCCGCAGACCCTCGCCCCGACGCTGGTCGGTTTGTTCGCCGCGGTGGGGGGT
The DNA here is from genome assembly GCF_900143005.1 of Cryptosporangium aurantiacum. Lineage (NCBI taxonomy): Bacteria > Bacillati > Actinomycetota > Actinomycetes > Cryptosporangiales > Cryptosporangiaceae > Cryptosporangium > Cryptosporangium aurantiacum. Next base: position 14,151 of record NZ_FRCS01000014.1, on the reverse strand, counting down.
GGCACCGATGGAGACTGACGCGCCCGAGGAGGCCGTCCCGCCGCCCGCACGACCGTCCCGGCGGGCCGTCGTCACCGCGGCCGTGATCGGGGTGCTGTTCTTCGCCACCGCCATCGTCGTGGTGGTACAGCGGGCCGACCGATCGTGGGAGGCCGGTGAGCTGGTCATCCTCAGCGGACGTGACGACAGCGCCGGTGCGCAGCGCAAAGAACTCATCGGGAAGTGGAACGAGCTGCATCGGGGGAATCCGGCTCGGGTCGAGGAGGTGCGGTCGATCGCGGACGCCGAACGCAGCGAGATGCTCGCCCGCGCCGCCGGGGACGGCGGCGACGTCGACATCCTCAACCTCGACGTGGCCTACGTCCCCGAGTTCGCCGAAGCCGACCTCCTCCGGCCGCTGTCCGAGGACGGCGTCGACCGGGACGCGTTCCTGCCCGGCCCGCTGTCGACCTGCGAGTACAACGGCAGGCTCTGGGCGCTGCCGTTCAACACCGACGCCGCGCTGCTCTACCGGCACCTCGACTACGCCCCGGGCGTGCCGGCGGACTGGGGCGCGATGGATTCCGCGATCAGCGGGCAACTGAAGGGAAACCCCGAGCAGCGAGCGGGCCCGACGGTCGGGCTCGTGACGCAACTCGGCAACTACGAGGCGCTGACCGTGAATACGCTGGAGGCGGTCTGGGCCGCCGGCGGTGAGGTCGTCGACGACGACGGAGACGTCCGCATCGACTCGCCCGCGGCCACCCAAGGGCTGCGACACCTGGTCGACGGGCTGGTCGACGGGCACATCGACCCGGAGTCCCCGAGCTACACCGAGGACGCGAGCACGGCGGCGTTCCGGGACGGGAACGCGATGTTTCTCCGGAACTGGCCGCTGGCCTACCGGGCTCTCACCGGGTCCGCCGAGGACCGGCCCGCCCCGTTCCGCATCGGGGTGTCGCGGCTGCCGTGGGCGAGCGTCCTGGGCGGGCAGAATCTGGCGATCGCCGAGCGCAGTGAACACCCCCGGGCGGCTCGCGCGCTGATCGACTTCCTCACCGACACCAACAGCCAGCGGACGCTGTTCGAGCGTGGAGGCTTCGCCGCGACCAGGGAGGTCGTCTACCGCGACAGCGCGGTCCCGTACGCGGAGGTGCTGCTGGCCGCAGTGCAGCATGCCCGGCTGCGGCCGCGGTCACCGCACTACGCGCTGTTCAGCGAGGTGCTGCGGGAAGCGGTCCACACGATGCTGGTGTCCCACGACCGGAACCCGCCGCCCGGCCTGGCCGACGATCTGCGCGCGGCCCTGCGCGGCCAGCGCGCCTAGCCCGCTCAGCCCACCAACCGCTCGGCGCGCGGAGCACACCGTTCGGCGCCGAACCGGGATGAGGAGCGCGGCGCCGGGGCAGTGTCGCACAGCGAAACGAATCGGTACTCCTATCGCCGTATTCGTCCTAGCATCGGCCGTCCGTCGCCGCTCACCCCTCGCCGAGGAGGGCGCTTTGTCTCTGTTATCGGCACTCGATCGCCGGCACACGGTGGCGCCCGCGGGGTTCAACCGCTGGCTGATCCCACCGGCCGCCCTGTCCGTCCACCTCTGCATCGGCCAGGCCTACGCGACCAGCGTCTACAAGAACTCGTTGATCGCCCACTTCGACGTCAGCCAGACCGCGATCGGCATCATCTTCAGCATCGCGATCGTGATGCTCGGCCTATCCGCCGCCGTCGGCGGCACCTGGGTGGAGACGAACGGACCGCGGAAGGCGATGTTCGTCTCGGCCTGCTTCTGGGGCACCGGCTTCCTGGTCGGCGCGCTCGGCATCGCCACCGAGCAGCTCTGGCTGCTCTACCTGGGGTACGGCGTCCTCGGCGGCATCGGCCTCGGGATCGGCTACATCTCGCCGGTGTCGACGCTGATCAAGTGGTTCCCGGACCGGCCCGGCCTGGCCACCGGCCTGGCGATCATGGGCTTCGGCGGCGGCGCGCTGATCGCCAGCCCGCTCTCCCGCCAGCTGATGTCCTTCTACGACCCCGGGTACGACCCGTCGGTCGCGTCCTCGATCGCCGACGGCCGCGCGCTGGTGCTGCTGTTCGTGACGCTCGGCATCGGCTACTTCGCGATCATGATGTTCGGCGTCGTGAACGTGAGGGTTCCACCGGAGGGCTGGCGACCTGCGGGCTTCGACCCGGCGACGGTCGCGGCCAAGCCGCTGGTGACCACCGCGAGCGTCTCGGCGGCGAACGCGATCAAGACCCGCTCGTTCTGGCTGCTGTGGATCGTGCTGTTCTGCAACGTCACCGCGGGCATCGGCATTCTCGAGCAGGCCAGCCCGATGATCCAGGACTTCTTCCGGGAGGGCGACGCCTCCACGGTCGGCGTCTCGGCCGCTGCCGGGTTCGTCGGCGTCCTCTCGCTGTTCAACATGGCCGGCCGGTTCGTCTGGTCCTCGACCTCCGACGTCGTCGGGCGCAAGCGGATCTACATGATGTACCTGGGCGTCGGGATGGTCCTGTACGCGTTGCTGGCCTCGGTCGGCGACACGGCCACCTGGCTGTTCGTGCTGCTCGCGGGCATCATTCTGTCGTTCTACGGCGGTGGGTTCGCGACGGTCCCCGCCTACCTGCGCGACCTGTTCGGCACGTTCCAGGTCGGTGCGATCCACGGTCGGTTGCTCACTGCCTGGTCGGCGGCCGGCGTCGCCGGTCCGCTGATCGTCAACGGCTTTCTGGACGCCCAGGGTGAGCCGGGTTCGCTCACCTCGTCGGCGTACCGGCCGGCGCTCTTCACGATGGTCGGGGTGCTGGCGATCGGCTTCATCGCGAACCTGCTGATCCGCCCGGTCCCGGAGCGCCACCACGAGGAAACCGCACCGCCCGAACCCACCGCGGACGCCGAGGCGCAACCGGCTGAGACGAAGGAGGCCACCGCATGAACGGGCAGACGGTACGGCTGGTGATCTCCTGGCTCCTGGTCACGGTGCTGCTCGGCTACGGCGTCGTCCAGACCCTGATCACCGCCGCAAAGCTGTTCCAGTAACCCCGCCGGATGGCGGTCGCGGTCGGTCGTCGGCGTCTCTACAGTTGCGACGTCCGACCGCAGGGGGGTACATGCACATCAGGGGTAGCCGTTGACGCAGCGGTGGCGAGACGCTGTTCGCCGGGTTGCGTTCGTCGTACTGGGATCCGCCGTTCTGGCCTGCATCGGGTGGGTCGTGGTGTCCGCCGTGCGCGGGACCGTCGAGCCGGCCAGTGTGGTGGGCCTGCTGCTCGCGTCGGTCACGTTCGCGTACGACACCGCGTCGTTCCTCCGCCAGCAACCCGGCGGAGCGTCGCGTCCGGTCGCCGCGCTCGCGGACGATCTGGCCCGGACCGTGGAGAAGGAGTGGCTCTCCGAGTCCCGCGCCAGGGGGCTGCGGGACCACGGCGTGCTCCCGCTGAGCTGGATGACCGAACGCACCGCGGACGGACCGGAAGGTGCGGCCGTCACGCTCCGGCTGAGCGGCCGGCTCGACGGGGACTTCGACGCGGCCGTCCAGCGGATGGCCGAGAGCTTCGACCAGCTCGCCGGGCGGCGGATGGTACTGGTGGGGGAGCCGGGATCCGGCAAGACCGTGCTGGCGATCCTGCTGACGCTCGGCATCGTGAAGTCCCGGCCCGAGGGCGGCCCGGTCCCGGTGCTGCTCTCGGCCTCGTCCTGGGATCCGATCGCCACGCCGAAGCTCGACGAATGGGTCGCGCAGGCGGTCGCGGACACCTACTACGGCTTCAAACGCGAGGCGATCGACGCGCTGCTCGCGGAGAACCTCGTGATCCCGGTCATCGACGGGCTGGACGAGATGCGGGAATCCGGCCGGCGGACCGCCGTGCAGCGCACCAACGAGTCGATCCGGCAGGGCCGGGGCGTCGTGCTGACCTGCCGGGCGGCCGAGTACGCGGACCTGATCGCCGGTGGGTCGCCGACCCTGCACCAGGCGCCGGTGGTGCGGGTCGAGCCGGTCGCGGTCGAGGACGTCATTCGCTACCTGCAGGACGTGCCGTGGCCGCCCGAGGTGAGCTGGGACGACGTCTACGCCGAGCTCCGCGCGAATCCGCAGTCGCCGGTCGGCCAGATGATGTCGACGCCGCTGATGGTGTCGCTGGCGCGGAGCGTCTACCAGCGACTCGGCGGCCGACCGGCCGATCTGCTGAAACAGCACGTGTACGAGTCACGGTACGACGTCGAGGACTACGTGCTCGATCAGGTGATCGAAGCCGCCTACGCCGAGGCACCGGCACCGGACGAGACCGGTCCGCGGTTCTACCGGCCGCCGGACGTCGCGAAGGCGACCCGGTGGCTGACCTACCTGGCCGTCGATCTCCACCTGCACGGGCAGCGCGACCTCGTCTGGTGGCAGCTGGCGCAGCGGTTGCTGTCACCGTGGGTGCCGCCGGTCGTCAGCGTCGCGGCCGGGATGTTCCTGATGGCGCTGGTGTCCGCGGGTATCTCCGTGCTGGACGGCGATCATCGGGTCGGGCTGGTCGCGACGATCGCGATCTCGGCGGGCACCGGGGCCGGGTTCAGCGTCCTGTTCCTGGTCGTCTGGTTCGCGTCCGGAACGCCGTCACCGCGGCGCATTCTCGTCAACCGCCACGGCGCGTTCGCCCGGTGCCGGGACGCGTTCCTCACCGGCCTCGCCGCGGCGCGCTGACCCCTGTCCGTGAAGCATTTTCATCGGAGCCGCACAGATTCGTCTCGTCCCGGCGTCTTACTGACGACAGGGGAGGAGACAGGTGCCGATGAAACCCGACGGGGAGTCGTTCGACTCCTACGTGGCCGCCGACGGTGCCGCGCTGCTGCGGTTCACCTACGTCCTGACCGGCGACCACCACCTGGCCGAGGATCTGGTCCAGGAGGCGCTGGTCAAGGTCCACCGGCGGTGGGACCGGATCCGGCGGGTCGAGCAGCCGGGTCCGTACGTCCGTAAGGCGGTGTTGCGGCAGTACCTGTCCTGGCGCCGGAGACGGTCGTCCAGCGAAGTACCGGCGATGGACGCCGTCGGTCCTGAACCCGTGTCCCGCGACCCCGCCGACGCGCTGGTCGACCGGGACGCGCTCGGCACGCTGCTGGCGACGCTGCCCCGGCGGCAGCGCGCGGTGCTGTTCCTGCGGTTCTACGAGGACCTGGACGACACGGCGATCGGCGAACTGCTCGGTTGCTCGCCGGCCACCGTCCGCGGTCACGCGAGCCGGGGGCTGGCGCGATTACGCGTCTCCGCCCAGGCGAGCGTCGTCGGAAACAGGAGGCCATCGTGAACGATCTCGACACCGCACTCCGCAGCTTCTACGCCGAACGCGCCGAGGACGCGCCGTCCGACACCGGGTTGCTGCCTGCCGTCCACCGGCGCGCGCGCCGGGATCGCCGGCGTCGGCTGCTGACCGGGACGGCCGTCGTGCTGGTGCTGGCGCTGATCGGCGGCGCCGGTGTGCTGGCGCTGAACACCCGGGACGAGGCGCCCCAGCGGCTGCAGGTCGCGACGCCGGCCGGCAGCAGCGCCACCGCACCACCGTCCCCGGTCGACGTCGGCTGGCTCCCGGACGGGTTCCCGGAGCCGACGGTCCGGCTGCTGGGCCCGAAGGCCTGGGGGCTGGACACCCGGCGCGAGAAGGGCCATGCCGCACTGCAGGTGCAGATCATGGCGGTGCGCCCGCAGGAGCGCGCAGGCGGAGGCACGCTGTCCCGCGTCGACGTGGGCGGCACGCCCGGAAGCCTGTACTGGGTGCCGACCCACCGGGCGGGCGACCCGAAGTGGGGCAGCTCGCCACCGGAGGCCGAGGGCCCGTACGCCGAGCTGATCTTCGAGCGGAAGCCGGGCCAGTGGATCCGCATCATCGTGCAGAACTCGGCGGGCGACATCGATCTGGAGCTCAGCAAGCAGGACCTGGTCGACATCGCCACGGCCCTGGTCGACCGGTCGCGGCCGGTCGGCGACGTGATCCGGCTCGGGCTGTTGCCCGGTAACGTTGTCTGGGGTCAGCTGGCGAACGACGAGCACGGGGTCACCGCCGGTTTTGTCGACGCCGATGCGCCGGCCCGCCGGGTCAGCCAGCAGGAGCAGCCCAACGGGCACAACGAGAACGTCGACACCCAGGTCAACGTGACCGTCTATGCGGCGAACGCGCCGGAGATCGACTTCCTCTACCCGCCGGAGAGCGCGGAGGACGCAGCCAAGTTCCGCCGGAGCGGCGAAGCACCGCCGGTCCCCGCGGAGGGCTGGGTGGTGCGACGCGAGGGCCGGACGCTGTTCACCGCGCCGCTCGCAGCCAACCCGAAGTTCGTCGTGGTCGTCGACGTCAAGGACTCGTTCGGCATGCCGGTGGCCGAGATGCGCAAGGTCGCCGCGAGCGTCGAGCTCGGTCCGGACGCGGCGGTCCGGCCTTTCTGAACCAGCGGCGTCGATGTGGCACCCCTCCGGGTTCTCTGGCGGGGTGCCACGGACGGTGGTCAGGCTGCGGACGGTGTGAAGACGATCGGCAGCGACGCCGGACCGCGGGTGAACAGCCCCTCCTCCACGACCGACGTCCCGGGCGCACGCCGCACGTCGGGCGCGGCGTCGAGCAGCGCGTGCAGTCCGACCTCGACCTCGGACTTCGCCAGCAGCGCCCCCACGCAGAAGTGCCGTCCGAGCGCGAACGAGAGGTGCGACGCCGCCGCCGAGAACGCCGTGTCGGTCGGTAGGTCAGCCCGGAACAGGTTGAACGTGTCGGGGTCGGAGAACCGCCGCGGGTCTCGGTTCGCCGCACCGATCAGGCAGGTCAGCGTGCTGCCCGCCGGAACGACGCCGCCGGAGAGGTGCACGTCCTCACCGGGCTGGCGCATGATCATGTGTACCGGCGGCGTGTAGCGGAGGGTCTCCGCGAACGCCCGCGGGATCAGGCTCCGGTCGGCCTGCACGGCCGCCAGCTGGTCGGGATGGTCGAGCAGGTTGTTGAGGACGCTCGCGATCGCCTTGTCGGTGGTCTCGCCGCCGGCGGCCAGCAGCAGGCTGACGAACGCCTTGATGTCTTCGTCGCTCATCCGGGTGCCGTCGACCTCGGCGGCGCAGAGCGTCGAGAGCAGGTCGTCACCCAGGTTCTCGCGGCGGTGCTGAATGATCGGGATCAGGTAGGCCGCCAGCTCGTCCCGCGTCCGCAGGCCCGCCGCCGCGACGTCCGGGTCCTGGCTCAGGTTGCCGAGGAACCCGATGATCGACGTGTACCAGCGCTGGAACAACGCCTGGTCGGCCCGGTCCAGGCCCAGCATGTCCACGATGACGTTGATCGGGAACTGCCGGGCGAAGTCGTGGACGACGTCCGCACGGCCGGCGCCGCGGAACGCGTCCACCAGTTCGTGGGCATTGCGTTCGATCACCGGGAGGAAGGTCTCCTCCAGGTCGCGGCCGCGGAACGCGGGCGCCACCAGCGCACGGCGCACCGCGTGTTCGCGGCCGCTCATCTGCAGGATCGTCCGGCCGTGGACCGGTTCGAGCTGCCAGCCGTAGTTGTCGGTGGTGAAAACGGGGTCCTTGAACGCGCGGGCGACGTCGTCGTACCGGGAACAGATGTAGCTCTGCATCCCGTCGTGCCAGATCAGCGGAGCGTCCTCCAGCAGAACGCGGTACGCGGCGTAGGGATCAGCGGCGAACTCAGGGGAGAGTATGTCGGGGGACATATCTCCATGATGGACACAAGGTCGGCCCACTCAGACCCGGAATGGGCCAACCTGGTAGCCGTACTACTACCCTCGGCGCGCCGCCCGGTGCCGGCGGATGAGCGCGTTGGTGGACGAGTCGTGGTTCAGCTCGGGCTCGGCGTCGGCCTCCAGCTCCGGCACGATCCGCTGCGCGAGCGCCTTGCCCAGCTCGACACCCCACTGGTCGAACGAGTTGATCTGCCAGATCGCGCCCTGGACGAAGACCTTGTGCTCGTAGAGCGCGACCAGCGCGCCGAGCGTTCGCGGCGTGAGCTTCTCGACGACGAGCGTCGTCGACGGGTGGTTGCCGGGGAACGTGCGGTGGGGCACCAGCTCGGCCGCGACACCCTCGGCCGCCACCTGCTCGGCGGTCTTGCCGAACGCCAGCGCCTCGGCCTGCGCGAGCACGTTCGCGGTCAGCAGGTCGTGCTGGTTGCCGACCTCGTGCGCCGGGTGCAGGAACGCGAGGAAGTCGACCGGGATCAACGTCGTGCCCTGGTGGATCAGCTGGTAGTACGCGTGCTGCCCGTTGGTGCCCGGCGTGCCCCAGACGATCGGCCCGGTCCGGTACGCCACCGGCGTGCCGTCGCGGCGGACCCGCTTGCCGTTGGACTCCATGTCCAGCTGCTGCAGGTAGTCGGTGAATCGCGAGAGGTAGTGCGCGTAGGGCAGCACCGCGTGGCTCTGGGCGTCGAAGAACTCGCGGTACCAGACGCCGAGGACGCCGAGGATCACCGGCAGGTTCTGCTCGAGCGGCGCGGACGCGAAGTGCTCGTCGATCGCGCGCATGCCGGCCAGCAGCTCGCGGAATCCGTTCGGGCCGATCGCGACCATCAGCGAGAGCCCGATCGCGGAGTCGAACGAGTAGCGCCCGCCGACCCAGTCCCAGAACCCGAACGTGTTGACCGGGTCGATGCCGAACTCCTCGACCGCCTTCAGGTTCGTCGAGACCGCGACGAAGTGCTTGGCGACGTCTGCCTTGTCGCCGAGCTGCCCGACCAGCCAGTCGCGGGCCGCGCGGGCGTTGGTCATCGTCTCCAGCGTCGTGAACGTCTTCGACGCGACGATGAAGAGCGTCTGCTCGGCGTCCAGGCCGGTGAGGTTGGCGGACAGGTCGTCGCCGTCGACGTTGGAGACGAACCGGCACGCGATCTCCGGGTCGGCGTACGGCTTGAGCGCCTCGTACGCCATCCGCGGGCCGAGGTCGGAGCCACCGATGCCGATGTTGACGACCGTGCGGATGCGCTGGCCGGTGGAGCCGACCCACTCGCCGCTGCGGACCCGGTCGGAGAACGACGCCATCCGGTCCAGAACCTCGTGCACCTGCGGGACGACGTTCTCGCCGTCCACGATGATCTCCGCGTCGCGGGGGGCGCGGAGTGCGGTGTGCAGGACCGCGCGGTTCTCGGTCGTGTTGATCTTCTCGCCGCGGAGCATCGCGTCCCGGTGACCCTCGACGTCCGCGGCGCGGGCCAGCGCGAACAGCGCGGCCAGCGCGTCGTCGTCCACACGGTGCTTGGAGTAGTCGGCGATCAGACCGGCGGCCTCGACGGTCAGCCGGTCGGCGCGGTCGGCGTCGGCGGCGAACAGGTCGCGCAGGTGGGTGTCGCGGAGCCGGGCGGCGTGCTCCCCGGCTGCGGCCCACTCGGGCGTCGCATCGATCTCGACCGTCTTCGGGGACATGGTCCAGTCCTCCCAGTGGATGTACCGAGCGGTTTCGAACGTAGCGGACGCGAGTGGCCGGATCGTGAACGCCTCGCGCGTGTAGGCCTACCCCGGCTCGGCGCGCGGTAGGCCTTCCCAGAGCGGGCCGGTTTCCTCGGTGAGCGCGAGCAGCAGGTCCCGGGTCTCGGTGAGCTCGCCGGGCTCCAGCCGGCCCTCGTACAGGGACGCGGTGGCGGTGCCGTCCGCGGCCCGGATCACCAGCGTGCTGCGCTGCGGGTGCAGGCCGTCCGCGGCGAACGCCGCCTTCCACCGCCGCCCGTCCTCCTGGGCCCGCGCGAGGACCTGTGGGAGGTGGCCCAGCGCGGCCATCAGCGTGGTGTGCTCGCGGGTGTTCTCCGCGCTGTCGGCCGGTTCCAGGTCGGCGAAGATCGCGCGGACGTACGCGCGGGCCAGCCGCCCCGGCCGGTCGTCGTGCGGGTCGAGCTGTGCTTCGACGGCGGCGGTGAACTGGTCGAGCAGGTCGTCGACCAGGCCCGTGAACAGCGCATCCTTCGACGGGAAGTGGTGCAGCAGGCCGCCCTTGGAGACGCCGGCCTCGCGGGCGACGGCCTCGAGGCTGACGGTCGCGCCGTGCGCCAGGACGGCGCGGACGGCGGCGTCCAGCAGTGTCCGCCGGGTACGGGCTGCGTCGCGGGTCGATCCGGCTGCCGCCATCGGGCTCCTAGTGAGTCGGGGTGTGAGGCACGACAATACCGCTGGTCTAACCGACCGTCTGGACGGTACGTTAGAGGTATGACAACGCCGCTGACATCGCAGTCGTCGGACCCGTCGGCCCGGACGCTCCCGCCCGGGCCGGGCGGACCCAGCGCTCCCGCCGCTCCGGCTGGGCGGCGGGAGTGGGCGGCGCTCGCGGTGGTGACGCTCGCCGTCGTGGTGCTCGCGATCGACGCGACCGTGCTCTCGCTCGCGGTCCCGGCGCTCACCGCCGATCTCGCGCCGTCGGCGACCGCGCTGCTCTGGATCGGTGACGCGTACTCGTTCGCGCTGGCCGGGTTGCTGGTCACGATGGGTACGCTCGCCGACCGGATCGGCCGCAAGCGGCTGCTGCTGATCGGTGCCACCGGGTTCGCGTTCGCGTCGCTCCTGGCCGCGTTCGCGCCCGGCGCGGCCTGGCTGATCGCGGCCAGGGCGCTGCTCGGCGTCGCCGGGGCGACGCTGATGCCCTCGACGCTGTCGATCATTCGGACGCTCTTCGCGGACGCCCGGCAGCGCACCACCGCGATCGCGGTCTGGTCAGCGGCGGCGGGCGGTGGTGCCGCGCTCGGACCGTTGGTCGGCGGAGTGCTCCTGGACCACTTCTGGTGGGGCTCGGTGTTCCTGCTGAACGTGCCGGTCATGGTGCTGCTGATCGGGTTCGGCGCGGTGCTGCTGCCGGAGTCGAAGGACCCGCGTCCGGGGCCGTTCGATCTGCTCGGCGCATTGTTGTCGGTGGTCGCGATCGTGTCGCTGGTGTTCGCGGTCAAGCACGCGGTGAGCGAGGGCGTGGACGGTGTCGTGGCGCTGACCGCGGCCGTGGGCGTGGCGGCCGGCGTGGCGTTCGTGCGGCGTCAGCACCGGGCGGAGTCCCCGCTGATCGACGTGCGGCTGTTCGCCCGTCCGGCGTTCGCGGGGGCGGTCGGGGCGAGCCTGCTGGCCGTCTTCGCGTTCAGCGGGCTGCTGTTCTTCTTCTCGCAGTACCTGCAGCTCGTCCGGGGCGACAGCCCGTCGGTGGCGGGTGCCCGGGAGTTACCGGCGACCGTCGCGTCGATCGCGGTCGTCGCGGTCGCCGGGTGGCTGGTCGCGCGCTGGGGGAGGGGCCGGGTGATCGGTGGCGGCCTGCTGCTGGCCGGTGCCGGCTTCGCGGGGCTCGCGCTCGCCGAGAACGCGGCGCAGTTCCGATGGCTGGCGCTGGCTCTGGTGCTGGTCGGGCTCGGCGTCGGGCTCGCGTTCACGTTGACGACGGACGCTGTGCTGGCGTCGGTGCCCGCGGACCGCGCCGGGTCGGCGTCGGCGGTGTCGGAGACCGCGTACGAGCTGGGCGTCGCGCTCGGGATCGCGGTGCTCGGAAGCGTTCAGACGGTGCTGTATCGGCGGGCGCTGCCGGACGACGCTTCCGATGCGGCCCGGGAGTCGCTAGCGACGGCCGCCGCATCCGGTGACGCGTCGGACGCGACCCGGGCGGCGTTCGTCGACGCGATGCAGGCGACGTCGGTGATCGCCGCGGTGCTGCTGGTGGTCGCCGCGGCGCTGGCGTGGCGGATCATCCCGTCCGACCGAGCGCCCGTGAGTCACTGATGAGAAGCGGATCGGTCCAGCTATATAGCTGGACCGATCCGCGTTTCACGCCTTCTCTTGAGCGCCTCCTCCAGCGTGGAGGAGCGCGCAGTCACGCAGCGGCGCGGGCGGGCTCGCGCGGACCGAGATGCTCGGCGAGGTCCCGTGCGGCTTCCCTCCGGGCGCGCTCGGCAACCTCGGTGACGTCGATCATGGCGAGCCGCCCAGCCCCGACAGCCACTGGATCCGTGCCGGCTACAACATCCGAGCCGCCCACAGCGCCCGAGCCGCCCGCAGCGTCAGCAGGCACCGCATTCGAAGCCGCCGAAGCCGGCTCCGCGACCGCCGCCGGCTCCGCGACCGCGACCGCGGCCTCTCGGCGGCGGGCTAGCAGGCGGGTGGCTAGTACCACGACCCCCGGCAGCGCCGCCACCAGCGCGAACAACCCGTACACCACCGCGACCGTCAGCCCCTCTTGCGCCCCGAGCCCAGCGGCCCCGAACGCCCACGCGCAGAACCCCTCGCGCGGCCCCCACCCGCCGACGCTCAGCGGCAACACCATCGCGACCAGCGCCAGCACCATCAGCGGCAGCAGCCGCGTGACCGGCGCCGTCGACCCGGCGGCGCGCGCAGCCAGCAGGAACGTCCCCAGGTGCGACGCCACGACGATCACCGACGTGAACCCGACGCCGACCCAGTTCCGCCGGGCCAGCAGCCCCTGCCGCACGTCCCGGCCGACCGCGGCGGCCTTGCGGCGCAGCCCCGGTCGTGTCCCGATCAGGACCCCGAGCACCACCACCGCTCCGCCGGTCGCCACCAGCGCCGCCGACGGCACGCGAGCCCAGACGAACAGCAGCAACCCGGGGTGGGCGAGCAGCACCACGACCCCCACGGCGAACAGCGCGACCTGCCCGGCGAACCGCTCCAGCACCACCGCGCGAACGCCGCGCCCCACGTCGCCGTGCTCGCGTCCGTTGCGCACCGCGCGGTGGACGTCGCCGAGCAGCCCACCGGGCAGCGTCGCGTTGAGGAACAGCGCCTGGTAGTAGTCCGCGACCGCGCTCCGCAGCGGCAGCCGGATCCCCAGCCCTCGCGCGGCCAGGCACCACCGCCAGGCGCTCGCCACCGTAGCCAGCAGGCCGATGCCGAACGCCGCGAGCAGCGTCCACCCGTCGATCACCCGCAGGCCGTCCAGGAACGCGTTGGAGCCCAGCCGCCAGAGCAGCACGCCGAGGATGGCGGCGCCGCCGAGCGTCCGCGCCCACGCCCAGATTCGCTGCTTCATGACGCTGCCTCGTCTGCTCGGGCCGCCCCCGGCGGGAGAGCGAGCAGGTCGCTGTGGTGAACGGTGACCCGGAGATCACCCGCGGCCAGCGCGTCCAGACGCCGGGTCAGGTAGCCCTCCGCGTCGGGCACCGGACGCTGGGCCGCAGCCGCCGGAACCCAGCCGCGCAGCCACTCGGCGGTCAGCGCGGCCCGGTCGGAACCGAGCCGCCAAACGCTCGACCGGGACTCGACCGACGCCCCGCGCCGGGTGAACGCGTCCGCGGTGGCGTTCGCGGCGTCCGCACCCAGCAGGTACCGCCCGTCGACGTGGTCGCGCAGGTGGTCGGCGAAGCCGGCGGACAGCTCGGCGTCCAGCGGGTCGGCCGGGGTGAAGTCCACACCGCCGGTGACCGAGAGCGTGAACAGCGCCGGGCACCCGGCCTCGACGCAGGCGGCGGCGAGTCGCTCGACCTCGGACGGGCTGAGCAGGTCGAGCAGCGCCGACGCGGTGACCAGCGACGTCGACATCAGGTCACCCGCGGTCAGCTCGGTGAGGTCGGCGTGCCGCGTCATCACGGTCACCGGCGAGCCGTCGGCGGCGGTCGTCGCCGCGTGCGCCGTCGCGAACGCGAGCAGGTCGGCGTCGTGGTCCTGGAGGATCCAGCGCTGCGGGCCGGGCAGCAGCGGCGCGAGCCAGCGCTGCATCGAGCCTGTTCCGCACCCGAGGTCCCGGATCAGGTACGTGGCGCCGGACGGACGGGAAGCCAGATGGCGACGCAGCGGGCCGAGCAGGTCCGTCGCCCGGGCTTCGGCGTCAGCGGGTTCGCGCAGTTCGAGCCAGGTCGGCGCGTAGCGCGGTGCGTCCGTGAGTGTCACCCGATCTCCGCTCATGAGGTGTGACCCACTGACACGAACGGCTCTGCGGCCCGAGCGGTTCGAACCTCGGCGACATCGGCGCGCTGCCGGGCGTCCGCCTGATGCAGGTAGCGCACGTCGCGGGCGAAGGACCAGGTGAGCAACGCGAGCGAGAGCACGAGAACCGGCGTCGGTACGACGCCAGTGGCGGCGACGATGAGCACGATGCCTTGGAGGGCGGCGACGGCGCTGCGGGATTGGCGGCGGGGGAGGTCGCCGCGGAGCCAGGGGAGGGCCCAGCCGGCGGCGACGAACGCGTAGCGGTAGGCGCCGATGGCGATGACCCAGGGGCCGATCGTGCCGGC